>JAKPGY010000221.1 GCA_029550685.1 Bacillota bacterium | reverse complement strand
CGAAGTATTGATGCATTTACGCAACATTAAAAAAGTTAAACAGGAAGTCTCTCTCTATGATCCCATTGGCCATGACAAAGAAGGCAACGAAATATCCTTGATTGACATTCTGACCACTGACAACGAAATCATTGATCTTCTGGAAGCTAAGCTGCAAGAGGAAAAAATTAGAGGGAAAATGGGGATATTGACCCGGCGGGAGCGGCAAGTGATTGAAATGCGCTATGGGCTTTTTACCGGGCTTAAAGAAACCCAGCGGGAAATTGCCCGTAAACTGGGCATATCGAGGTCATATGTATCGCGCATAGAAAAGCGTGCCCTGAAAAAGCTGATCAAAGAGATAAACTTGAATGTAAACTAATCTTACCATGCAGGCAGCCAGTCTATTTGGCTGCCTGTTCGATTTAAACAAAAAAAGGCGGCTATTGAAGCCGCCCTGTGGGGGTGTGTTTGTTGCTGGCTAAGTTTCCGCTGTTCCTCAACAGGTGACCATTTCGAGGATACTTTAGGGATTCTGAATATATTCATCCGCCAGACTGTACACTTCTTCCTTGAGAACTTTCTCAAATTCGTCAGGGTTAGGAACCGGACGTTTGAATATCTTGGCAAGTGCATCCACCTGCTCTGGTGTGTTGAGGGGTTTTGCATAGAGATCCATGGCATAGGTGGAAAAGTCTCTGACAAAAACATCAAACATCTGGTTGAGTACCTCTTCACTGACCCCTTCTATTTTGGCACTTTCAATAATTAACTGACCATAGGCCACCATGGTGAACAGTTCACCAACGGCCAGCAAGTAATCAAAGTCCTGCATTTGTTTGGCCAGGCTTTGTCCGGAAACCATCAAGTAGTTCTTGTAGGCATTGATCTGGTCGATAAATACCTTGACATTGGGCAGGTGGGCCAAGCTGTTGTAGGCGATCATGAAATCATGGAATTTGGTTTTTGCATAACCCCGGGTGCGCCCCTGGTGGAACAGGAAGGTGTCGTCGCGGTTATCGGTTATTCTGCCCACTTCTTCAAATTCACCCGGCATGAACATGTAGCTGGGAATCAGCTTGGCGATTAAAGCCATGTTTACATGACGGGTGCCTTCCAGCTTGGGAAAACCTCTCAATTCAGCAACTGCCTGCTCGAAATACATATCTTTTTCAAAACCCTTGGCAGCAATGATATCCCATAGCAGTTCATGAACCTGTTCGCCCTGGATGGCCACCTTCATCTTCATGATGGGGTTATAGAGCAGGTATCTTTTATCATTCTCGCTGGCCACTCTCATATAATCAGTAGCCCGTAAACCGAACAGCTTCATGCCCATTATTCTCAGCCAGGCATCTAAAAAGAGCCTTCTAACATGAGCAAACTCAGTGACATTTTTTCCATACAGAACACGGTGGGATGCGTGATTGATGGCTTCATAGAAGGAGTGAGTTACAATGCCCGTAGCCCCGGAGCCAATATTAAATTTGCACACATTGATAGTGTTGAGCATATCATCCCAGGCTTTGGGACCAATGGTGCATATATCATCTGGGGTGATAGGATAGTCACGTAATTCGAATTCAGCTACAAACTGCTGGTTGCAGTCAACAATATTCTTTACCAGGTTGTAATTCGGGTGATTGGCATCAACTACAAAGAATACATAATCCCCAGTGTCGGCCATTTTACCGAATACTGATATGACGCTGGCTACGTTGCCGTTGCCTATATAATACTTGCTGCCATTAGCCACATAAGTACCGTCACCTTTGGGCGTCAGTGTCATTTCAGTGGAATAGATATCGGCACCATGTGCTTTTTCCGATAAACCGAAAGCACAGAAAGGATTCTCCTTTAGTTTAGCAACCGATCTATGTTTAAGTTGTTCATTGTCGCCCATGAGTACTGGATTAAGTCCCAGAGCGGATACGTGGTAGCAGTACCAGTAAGCAGCTCCATAGAAACCGCAGATTTCAGAGAATTCATACATCCGGTAAGTACTGTAATATTGATTGGGGTCGGAACCATAGCCTTTGGGAAGGAACAGGGTCTCAAAAATACCTTCTTTAGTGACGAATTGTCTGAAATCTTCAGCAAATTCGCGATTATGATACTGTTCTTTCTGCCTGGCCAGGCCCTTTTCCTCAAACCAGTCGATGGTTTTAAGCATGATCTCTTTGGATCTTTCGTCCGGATACCCCCGGTCCCTATACTTCTTGGGGTTTAGTAGCAGGTTATTCATGCCAGATAACTCCTTTCAAAAAACAACATTATTATATACAACAATCCAACGGTTTCGTTAGGGCGGAATCTTATCCGAGTGTAATCATAAAAACTGGAATCTGACCCTGTTGAGCGCGTTCCGGCTTGTTATCGAAGTATTCTGGGTCATCCTTTTCCATCTTGTCAATGATATGTTTATAGGCACGAGCCTTCATTTCGCGCATGGCTGCCCGGGATTTATTGAAGGTCCTGGCAAAAGCTACTGCTTCTTCAACAGTCTTTTCCGCATCTTCACAGGCTTTAATGATGACATGATTTTCCTCTAGCTCTTTGGCAGTTATCTTGTCCCCAGTCAACAGCATTCTTTTAAATAAATGGTCGGGTATAATGGTACTCATCCATTCCAGCATGGAAGGTGCCATCTGAATCCCAGTATCTATCTCCGGAAAGCACATATAGCCTCGGTCTGCTCTCATAAACCGGAAATCACAGCATCCGGCCAGCATGGCACCATTGCCAAAAGCATGCCCGGTGATGGCTGCAATAGTGGGGAAAGGAGCCATCATAAGTGCCCTGAATACCTTATTATTCCCGTACAACCATTTGCTTATCGCATCAAAATCTCCAGCTTTCATTTGTTCAGTCACCCAGATCAAGTCAGCGCCCAAACAAAAGTTTTTAGGGTCACTGGAAGTAAGAACCAGTGCTTTGATTTCCTCATCAGCCTCGATCTCGTTATATACAGAAAGCATAGCTTGGGCCCATGCGGGGTCATTACGGTTCTCGCCGTTGTTCATCGTCATGATGGCCACCGTACCATCCTTTTTCCACTCCACAATAGCCATTTACTTCTGGCCTCCTTACCAGTTCTAACTTAAAATTGGCTCCAGAGAATGAGCATTACCTGGCTAGGTGTTCTCCACCCTCCTTTCGTAAACCTATAGCTATTTCCATAGTAGTTTTAGGTTAGTAATGTTGTCAATATAAAATTTCGAAAACAAAATATTATATATCGTAGAACAGACGAAAGAGATCAGAATGCCAGTAGATGCAGCAAAGTATAAACAATAATGGAGGAAAACACCAAATTATAGCGAAATAGTAAAATGGTGATTGAGCATGATGAACCTGGATAAACGTTTACTGGTGGCTGTGGTATTGGTATTACTGATCGCTTTTGGATTGGGGACTTTTTATGGTGCTTATCGGGAACGCCAGAAAACTGCCGGTGATTTTACCTTAATAAATAATGAAGTAACGGCTGTGGGTATGGATACCAATGAACAGCCTTCCCAAGTCATAGTTTATGTTACCGGTGAAGTGGAATATCCCAATGTATATAGCTTCCCTGCCGGAGCGCGGGTGCATGAAGCCATAGAAAAGGCAGTGCCTAAACCTACCGCTGATCTGCGTCATATCGATATGGCCCGGGTTATGGTTGACGAGGAAACTATTCCAGTTCCGGCCATGGGGGAATCATCTGAACCGGGGGCGGTATTATCTTCGTCTTCAGGAATTTCCCCCAGCGGTAAGATAAATATTAACCGTGCCAGTGCCGCTGAACTGGACCAGCATCTCAGCGGCATAGGTCCCACTTTAGCCCAGAGAATTGTAGATTACCGGGAAAAAAATGGTCCTTTCCGTAAAATCGAAGACCTGCGCAATGTCAGCGGTATTGGTGAGAAACGCTTCGCCGAAATTAAGGACCAGATTGACGTGAAATAATGACTTCCACTGCCGAGCATCAATTGGGTATTTTCTATAAATATCCTTGGTTTGCAGCTTTCCTATGTGTGGCCACTGGAGCTGTTATGGCGTACTACCAGGCATGGTGGTTTGTATTGTCCATCTTATCGGTCATGCTGGGAATAGCTTTCTTAAGACCGCAACACCGCTATCTGGTTGGGTGGACAGCCTTAATAGTTCTTGCTGTTATTCTTTACTACCCGGTTTTTGTTCCGTATCCTTCAACCTTGCCTGATATTGATAACACGGTGGTGGTGGGAACAGTTGCCTCCATTCCCAAAAAAGACGATGACCGCACCCGTTTCGTTCTGTCTACCGGTGAGGATAGCCGTTATCATCGCCAGTATCAGGTAGTGTGCCGCTTTGATCTTCCCGTGCATAAGGGTGACCGGATATGGTTGACCGGGTCTCTGGAACCTCCTCATCGGGCCGGTAATCCCGGCGAATTTGACTACCGGCAATACCTTTACCATCAGGGCATCTATTATATCCTGTCAGTGGAACAGGCCAGTGATGTGCTGAAATTAGAAAGTGCCCGTGGCTGGCAAGAACTCATAAACAGCTATCGTGACCGCATGGAAAAGGTCACCGATCAGTATTTAACTGCCCAGGAGTCCGCCATTCTCAGAGGGATGCTACTGGGAGACATTGATGATATTGACCCCCAGTTATATGAAAAATTCCAGAATACCGGTATAGTGCATCTATTCTCAGTATCCGGGCTGCACATCGGTTTTCTGCTGTTGATGTCCGGCTGGATCAGCTCCCTGCTGGGAGCAAAACGTTCCTATAAATTAGTCATGGGAATTATTCTGCTGCTGGTCTATGGAACCCTGATATCCTGGCCGGTGCCCGTTATACGTGCTTCCATAATGGGAGGTATGGGGCTGCTGGCCTATTATTCCGGCCGTCCCCAGCAAATGCTGAACAGTCTGGGCATAGCCGGTCTGCTCATTATACTGTTTGACCCCCATGCCTTATTCACCGTATCCTTCCAACTATCATTCCTGGCGACCTGGGGACTGCTTCATCTGTTCCCGGTTATGCGGTCTCGCCTGCCTTATTCCGGTTGGGCAGTTGATCTGATACTGGTTCCCCTTTGTGCACAGTTAGCTGTCGTTCCGGCTATCGCCTACTATTTTAATCTGCTTTCTCCCGTTTCCATTCTGGCTAATCTGCTGGTTACCTACCTATCCGGGGCCGTGGTTATGCTGGGTTTTGCGGCCCTGGTTCTGGTGATGATTGGTCCTCTGGCAGGTCTTTGTTTGTTCCCGGCTGGGTTAATTATAGAATTCATTATCCTGGCTACCCACTTTTGCAATGCTCTTCCCGGCGGGGTTTTATGGGTAGCAACTCCAGGGATACCGGCAATAGTGCTTTATTATACAGGAGTATTGCTGCTGCTCAGCTGGCCTCTAACCAGCCCTTATTATAAACAGGTTTTCCGGGTAGGAATGGTACTGGTACTGCTTTTTCTGATAACCGTCTTTTGGCCACCAGCTTGGCAGAATCGGGGAACCATGGAGATAATATTTATTGATGTGGGCCAGGGAGATTCCATCCTTATTAAATCTCCTCACGGACACTTTATCCTGGTAGATGGAGGCGGCAGTCAGTTTTATGAAGTAGGAGAAATGAAGCTGTTGCCTTACCTGCGCCACCGGGGAATTAATCACCTGGATTTGGTAATAAACACTCATCCGGACAGCGACCATTTTTTGGGTCTAACCGAGATAATGAACCGGATAACGGTGGAGAGATTTGCCTACCCCCTGGTACTGCATGATTCTCCCGAATATGTTGAGGCTTTCCGGCTAGTCCAGCAGCATTCAGGTTCATTGTTAGGCCTGCATGCCGGGCAGGTTTTGCAGGTGGAACCAGGGTTCCATCTGGAAGTCCTCCATCCTTCACCGGAGATTTCTAGGGTGGCGGATACCAATCATCTTTCCCTGGTACTGAAATGCCGGTATCAAAATTTCTCCGCATTGCTGATGGGGGATTTGGATAGAGAAGGTCTGGAAGAATTAGCCGCCCGGAAGTCAGGTGTCCAATGCGATTTGGTAAAAGTACCTCACCACGGCAGCCGGAATTCTCTGCGGGAGGGTTTCTATGCCGCTTGTCAGCCCCAGGTAGCGGTAATATCAGTTGGGAACAATCAATTCGGACATCCTCATAGGGAAGTGCTTGATGAATTAACTAATCAGGGCATACAAGTTTACCGTACTGATCTGCAGGGTGCGGTACGTTGTACCAGTGATGGCAGTTGTTTTACAATTGATACTTATTTCAAATAGATCAAAAATTACTACAACTAAATATTTATTTCGAAATTAGAAGGAAAATATCTTTTTATATCGAACGTATGTGATACAAAAAGCATTTTTCCACCATTATGATATAGCAGGAAGCGATAAAATGCCTAAGATCATAGATCACGATGAATACCGGAAACATTTACTGCAAAAGTACTTTGAATTATTCTCCCATAAAGGCTATCTGGATGTGACTATGCGGCAGCTTGCCGCAGAATTGGGAGTATCCACTGGTACTCTGTACCATTACTTTCCCTCCAAGAAGGACCTGCTGGAACAAATGTTTCACATGGCCAGCCGCCGTGATTCCTCAGCGGTTCTGGATCAAATCCAGGACGATGACTCTCTTGCGCACCGCCTTCAAGTATTTGTGGATTATGTCCGGGACAATGAAAAATACTTCCAGGACATAGTACTGTTGTCCATTGATTTTTACCGGTTTAGTGATTCCCAAGAGTTTTTTACGGTTATGACGGAAGCAGACCGCTATTATGGAAATACATTTGTGGAAGGACTGCAGTTGGAGCCTGAACTAGCCCTGGTGGCCAACATTTTTCTCAATGGACTGGTTTATCACCGTCTGGTCTTTCCGGAAACCGTGCCCTTTGATGAACTGGCCCACCACTTTCAGGAAATGTTCGTAAGCTATGTTAAGGCTCGCCATGAAGGTGGTGATAACTCCCCATAGGTGCCAGTAAATATTAAGGAAGGGAAAGGAGATGGTTTTGTGGAGAAGACCTTACAGGAATATGAAAAAGAATTCGAAGAATTTCTGGCCAGAGAAAGACACCTTGCTTTAATGATCAGGAGCCGCGTAGCCAAATATGGTGACAGCAAAATTGCCGTACGCCATAAGCCTCATGATGAGTGGATTGCCTATACCTGGGCTCAGTTTGGGGATATGATTGACTCAACTGCCAAAGGGCTTTTGGCTGCCGGGGTTAAAGAAAATGATTTTGTGGGCATTTTCGCTAATAACTCGGTTTGGTGGGCGGTAGCTGACTATGCGTCCTATATGATTAGGGCAGCCTCAGTGCCCATTTATGGCACCAACTCGGCCAAGGAAGCTGAGTACATTATCAACCATGCAGAGATCAGGATACTGTTTGTCGGGAACCAGGATCAGTACGATAAAGCCATGACTATTCTGGGAGTTTCTCCCTATTTGGAGATGGTTATCGCCTTTGACCCTGCCATCAAGATTACTCCCAGTGACAAGGTAATGTACCTGGATGATTTCATGAACATGGGACGCCAGGCCGGCCAGGAGAAAGCTCTGGAAGAAAGAATTTCTCGTCTGGACTCTGATGACTTGGCTACCCTGATTTACACCTCGGGAACGACTGGAACACCTAAAGGTGTTATGCTTACCCACAAGAACTGGTTTGCTATGCTGTTTGGCACTGGTTATCATATTAAACCTGAGGAAACTGATGTTAATCTGGCTCTCATACCCCTTTCCCATGTTTTCGAACGCGCCTGGAGCTACTTTATTTTGATGAACAATGCCCAGGTGGATTACTGTCATGACCATAAACGGATGATGGAGTTTCTAGTGGAATCCAGACCCCACTTCATGTGCAGCGTACCCCGCCTGTGGGAGAAAGTTCACGCAACCCTGGTAGAAAACATTAATAATTCCAGCCCCATGAAACAAAAGCTATTTTGGTGGTCCCTCAAAACAGGTGGACAGGTGGAACAGTATAAGAAAAAGCACCAACCTATTCCCTTGGGACTTAGCCTTAAGTATAAGCTGGCGGACAAAGCTGTTCTCTCCAAAATAAGGGCGGTATTTGGAGGACGTACCAAGGTATACAATTGCGGAGGCTCAGCTTTCTCCGGGGAAATATCCGAGTTTTTCTATAATGCCGGGGTTTACCTGCTGCAAGGCTATGGTTTAACCGAGTGCTTTGTCATCTGTGTATCTAACCCGGAAAGAAATAAATTCGGTACCTGTGGGCCGGTAGTACCTTTGATGCAGGTGCGCATATCTGAGGAAGGCGAGATTCAGGCCAAGGGCCCCAGCATGATGCAGGGCTACTACAAACAGCCGGAATTAACCGCGGAGATGTTTACGGAAGACGGCTGGATAAAAACCGGTGACAAAGGCTACATTGATGAAGATGGCTTTATAGTCATTACCGACCGCATCAAGGATATGTTTAAGACTTCGGGCGGCAAGTATATAGCTCCGCAGATGATTGAAACCCTGCTCAAAGAAGACTTCTTTATCGAGAATGCTGCGGCTGTAGGGGATGGGCAAAAGTATGTGGCAGCATTAATAGTACCATCCTTTGAGGCGCTGGAACCCTGGGCACAGAAAAACGGAATTACTTATTCCAGCCGTGAAGAACTGGTGAAACATCCCGCTGTGGTTAAACTGTATCAGGAACGGGTGGAAAAACAGACCAAAGACCTGGGACAGGTGGAAAAACCCAAGAAATTTGCTCTTCTGCCGGTGGAGTTTACCCAGGAAACCGGCGAATTAACTCCCACTTCCAAGATCAAACGTAAAGTGATAGCTGAAAAATATAAAGATGTGATTGATTCTTTGTTTGTGGATTAGACCCTCCTATCAACACTTCTCCCTATCAGAATCCGGGATTTGGCCAAGGCCAAACCCCGGATTCTAACATTTTCCTTCCCCCCATAATATTTCCCGTGTGGTTTTCATAAGCCTGGAGGAGGGGGGATGTTTTATTCGTCCGGTTAATATGCTGCAGGATAGTGTGGCCAGACTGCTTTTCAGGCTGTCACTGCCGGTCACTGCCGGAATGTTGCTCTATTCATTGTTCAGTTTAATTGATACTGTTTTTGTTGCTAAGCTGGGCGCCCTGCCCTATGCTGCCTTGACCCTGGTTATACCATTACAGATATTGCTTATTTCTGTTTCTTCTGCCACCGGAGCCGGTCTTACCTCCCTCGTCGGCAGAACCCTGGGTCGTGGCGATGTCCGACTGGCGGATAATGTGGCCTGGCATGGCATTGTTATTAGCTTAATATATGGAGTGCTGGCGATAGGAATCGGGTTATACTATATCGATTCCTTGCTGATCACTTTTGGTTGTACTCCCGACACTTTTGCCCTCAGCAGAGAATACCTGCAAATCGTGCTATGGGGCTCCATGTTCACCTTCCTGCCCATGACCCTGGGCAATATAATTCAGGGGGAAGGCAACACCTTTTTGCCCATGGTCATATCATTATTAGGTATCACTCTGAATGTGCTTTTCGATCCCATATTTATATTTGGCTGGGCCGCTATCCCGCCTCTGGGACTGAATGGAGCAGCTATTGCCACTGTGCTTGCCCAGGTGATTATTACGGTAGTAATTATTGTTATGGTAAGACGCAGAAAATCCTTCTTAACTTGGTCGTGGGCTCATTTTCGTCCCAGTTTTAAGGTGATTATTGACATTTACCGGGTGGGATTTCCCACCATGGTAATGGAAGTGGTATCGGTAGCAGTTTTGGCGGTAATTAACCGCACCCTGGCTGGCTATAGTTATACTGCTGTAGCTGCCCTGGGCATCTTTTTGAGAGTCAGATCCCTAGCCTATATGCCGGTACATGGTCTGGCTCAGGGAACCATGCCCATTGCGGCTTTTGCCTATGGTGCACGCTTATACGACCGGGTTAAGGAGACCATTATTAAATCCTCTGCTCTAGCCTTTCTCTTTATGGGGATCGCCTGGCTGATCCTGCAGTATCAACCGGAATGGGTAATGCAATTCTTTTCCCAGGATCCTATGCTTACCGTTTTAGGTGTTACCTGTATGCAGATGGCTACTCTATTCTTGCCTTTCATGGGACCGCTGGTAATACTCTATACGGTTTTGCAAGCTCTGGGCAAAGGGTTTTCGGCTATGTGGCTGTCCTTGAGCCGGCAGGTGGGTTTTTTCCTGCCCCTGTTATTAATCTTGCCTCGTTATTACAGCTTAAATGGAGTTTGGTTGGCTTTTTCTTTCTCAGAAATGTTAACCGCAGTCCTGGCCTTGATATTCCTGATCAGGCTGTGGCGGGACCTGCAGGTACGCAATAAATTGGCCATAGTAATGCTGCTGCGGCGCGGCTATCTGCTGCAGCGGCTTAAAGCTTGGCTAAAATGGAAATAGATTACTACCCTTTGAAGAAGTAGAGACGGCCGTTCTCTACCTGCATGGTCAGGTTTTCCCGCTGCTGCAGGTAGCTTAACATGGCAGCCAAGGTGGAGGCCAGGAAATAGTACTCCAGTATATCCGGGTTTAAATCATCCAATATAATGATTTCCTCCAGGAGTTCCTCCCGGCTTTTCGGCTGATCCAGCAAATCCATGATCATAGCCAGATATTTATGCAGATTGGAACGGTTTTCCTCAGCCAGTTTAAGCATTTGCTCCTGATTTAAAATGTCAGGGCCATGGCCCAGAATAAAGTAATCAGCATCGATTTGCTCTACAACGTCATATGTCTTCAGCTGGGCACCAATATCATATAGAAAAGGAAAAGAATACTTATATAAGTTATCCTGACTGAACAGGCTGTCACCCAGAAAACAAACCCTGTCTCTGGTTATCAGCCCGCATTGGCCGGGAGCATGCCCGGGGAGTTCAACTATGGTGAACTTTTCTTCGTGGATGCGCGTAATGCCTTCGGTTACTTCCTCCTCGGGAAAGGCGGGTTTAAAGTTGAGAGAGCGCGACACACCAGCGGGCGGTTGTCCTCCATATATGAATTGCGCCAGGAGGAAAGGCTGATTAAGATATGCTCTAGTGTCTTTATGGGCCATTAACCTGCAACCAGGAAATTGCTGACGGATGAAAGCATGTCCGCCGCTGTGGTCGTGGTGGCTGTGGGTGAGAAACAGGTATTTGGCACTAAGATCCAAGTCCTGCAGAGTATCACATATACGGCGTGCCTGTTGATTGTCATTGCCGGAGTCCACCAGCAAAGCATAGCGGTCTTTGAACTGAAATACACCTATATTTGTTGGAGCTGGTATGAAGAAGGTATTACCATTAACCCGGGTAAGCACAGTAACGACTTCCTTTCTGTTGCCTTAGACCTTTGGACCTTTTTCACTTTAACTCAACCTGACCTCCATCGCAAGCCTGGGTTATGTCAGACTAACTGGTATAATTTTTGGAAATTAGTAATCAGAATGGTTGGAATTATGGTATTATAGTCCCAAAGTAGACAGACCATGGGGGAAAGCATGAAAATTGCAGTAATTGATGGACAGGGTGGAGGAATTGGCCGGTTGATTGTTGAGCAACTGCGTCGAGCTTTGGGAAATAACTGTACTATTCTGGCCTTGGGAACCAATGCTTTGGCCGCTTCAGTAATGCTGAAGGCGGGAGCTAATGAAGGAGCCAGCGGAGAAAATGCTATAGTGTTTTCCAGTTCCAAGGTGGATATTATTACTGGATCAGTGGCTATCCTGGCTGCTAATTCCTATTCAGGTGAGTTAACGCCCCGTATGGCAGAAGCTATAGCTAGTTCTGATGCGATAAAAGTGTTGATTCCCCTTAATCGCTGTGGGATAGAAATATGCGGCATAATTGATGAACCGCTGCCCTGGCAGGTGGAAAACTTGGTGGAGCGCGTACGTTATTGGTATCAAAAAAGACTGACGCAAGAGTGAGAAAGGGTGAATTCAAGTTATGTGTAAAGATATGAGCCCTCTGGAGAAAGCCATACAGTTTCATGGCCATATTTGTCCGGGACTGCTGATGGGAGTTAGGGCGGCGGAGATTGCCTTGAATTACTTGCAGTTTGATTCAGATCAGGATGAGGAATTAGGAGCTATAGTAGAAAGTGATACCTGCGGAGTGGATGCGATCCAGGCTATTTTGGGCTGTACTTTTGGAAAAGGCAATTTATATTTTAAAGACTATGGGAAAATGGTCTACACTGTTTTCAACCGCCAGAATGGGCGTGCGATCCGCATAGCTCAGAAATATGACGCTCTGGAGCATCCCATTATGGAGCGCTATAGACATTTAAAGGGTCGGGAGTTGCTTGCTCCCGAAGAGGAAATTGAGTTGGAGGATGTTCTGGCCCAGGTGTTTGAATGGATAATGAGTCAGCCTACAGAACGGCTTTTTCATTGGCGGGAAGTAGAGATGCCCCAGCTTAACAAGGCCAGGATATTAAAAAGCATCCAGTGTCACAATTGCGGTGAAGGGGTTATGCAGACTCACGCGATTTTGACTGAGGAGGGTCTGCTCTGCCCGGAATGCCACCTGAACTGGAGAGGTGATAACCATGTGCGAGGCTAACGTTTATTTGCTTAAAAACGGCCGGGAAGAGTTATTTATGGAAAAAGTGGACCGCATAATTCCCGGGGAGGACCAAAATTTGTTTTTGGAAAGTGTGTTCGGTGAGCGGCGCGTGATAAAAGCAGCTATACGGGAAATGGAATTGGTACATCATCGCATAATTATTGAAGAACTAGCTGCTGAATCAGCCGGCTCCGGAACTGAAATATGGCTGGATCTGGATACTGATCATGGCCACTTCCATGAGGGAGAAGAAGTCAATCTAAACCTATTCAAAGGTTACAATATGAAAGCAAATCCAGAAGCAGTCTGGATAGCCCCTCGGGTAATGGTGACCGGAAGGACCGGGGAAAGACAGGCTGATCTTCACCTGCACGGGCATATTGGTCATGTTCATCTAGGGTCGGAAAACGATGGCTTGATTCAGGTATATGCACATGAGTCGGGAGATCAGGAACTTTATGCCAAGCTGCTGGTGGAAGTAGGCCATCATCATCATCATGATCTGCAGCCCATTGGTTTGCCTCTGGAGATATTACCCTGCGGGTATTCCCATGCACGCATGGGTGAAAATTATGAGGTCCAGGTTCTCAAGGACGGAAAACCCCTGGCAGGTGTTACGCTGCGGGCCACTTATGCCAACACCCGCAATACTGATTATGCCCATAATCTGATCACTGATGAAGAGGGGAAAGCCCGGTTGTTTTTAACTGCTCGGGGTAATTACTTATTCTCTGTCAGCCATGAAAATATTATTAGTACTTTTACCCTGGTAAAAAGTTTTTAATTGCTTAAGAAGGAATTTCGTGATCATTGTAGAAATATAAGCTGCAGTTTATAAAATGACTTCACGAAGAAGTCGCTTTAGGTTACCTTATGTATGAATCAATAATGCCATGAAGGTATTAGGCTGGAAAGGCCATATCTCATGGCATTTTTGTTTGTACACAGCAATTGTCACTAGTGACACAGGCCGCGATGAATGAAAACATTCGCTGTACGGCTTAAGCAGGAGTATTAGCCGGGCGAGCGACGTATGACGAGTCGTTGTAACCACGGCGAAACTGAGGGCTGCGAAGCGGAGCGAGAAACATGACGTTTCGAGCAGTGAGGACTGAGTGCATGGAGGCTGAATTCTTAAGCAGTCCGCTTCGCACCGAAGTAAGCCGATGTGTTGCAGGCGAGGAGTCCCGGAGCGAGTTAGCTAATACCCCTGCATCCTGGCTAACACTCCTGCCAAGCCGTGGTAGAGTAGACCGGCATAGAGATTGCTTCGTCGCTGCGCTCCTCGCAATGACACAACGACTGACATGTTTAAGAATGAAGAATATTTAAAGGAGATGGTTTTATGCATATTCCCGACGGGTATTTGAGCCCGCAAACTGCGGTTCCTATGTTGGCGGTTATGGTACCGATTATGGGGGTGGCTGTAAAGCAAGTTGAGAAAACGGTTCGTAAAAAGGAAGTACCGCTTCTAGCCTGTGCGGCTGCCTTTTCCTTTATTATTATGATGTTTAATCTGCCCATACCTGGGGGAAGCTCAGCTCATGCGGTAGGAGCAGTGTTGATGGCTATTTTATTAGGGC
Organism: Bacillota bacterium; assembly: GCA_029550685.1. Taxonomy (GTDB): domain Bacteria; phylum Bacillota; class Syntrophomonadia; order Syntrophomonadales; family Syntrophomonadaceae; genus DTU018. Next base: position 20,169 of record JAKPGY010000221.1, on the reverse strand, counting down.
CCTGGGCTGCCTGTTTAGGTGTCTCAGTGGCCCTGATAATACAGGCTTTATTGTTTGGAGATGGAGGGATACTGGCTCTGGGAGCCAATTGTTTTAATATAGCTTTTCTGATGCCGGTAGCTGGTTATGCTGTTTACCGGTTGATCAAAGGGAAGGCGGATCCGCTGTCATTCCGCGGTATGACCGCCGCTGCGCTGGCCGCCTACGTAGGCCTTAACGTGGCTGCCCTAGCCACGGCTATAATGTTTGGGTCCCAGTATCACCTGTTTCAAGCACCCGATGGAACCCCTCTCTATTTCATGTATCCATTGAAAGTAACCCTGGCAGTCATGATGTCCGAACACTTGGTTCTGGCTGGGCCGGTGGAAGCCATTATCACCGTTCTGGGGATATGGTTTGTGGGACGAAATTATCCGGAGTTATTGGAACGTTCCGGCTACACCATTCCTGCTGTCCAGGAGGTGAACAGCCATGTTTAAAAAATATCGTTATTTATGGATAGCTTTAGGTATACTGATAGTGTTGTCTCCTTTGGGATTGCTGGCCACAGGTACCGCCTTTGGAGAATGGGGTATGGATGAGCTCAGCGAGAAGATTGGTTTTATACCCGCTGGCCTGCAGCAATTTGCTGAGGTGTGGGCCTATGCTCTATTTCCAGATTACTCTGTTCCCGGCTTCACAGATACCTTTTTCCATGCCGCGGGAGGATATATATTGTCTGCTTTGCTGGGAGCCGGATTAGTAGCAGGGATAATGATTTTACTGGGGCGGCGTGTTAGGGAGTAGACTATGACTGATCAAAGCAACTGTAAAACCAATAAGCCAACGCTTCCCTCCTGGATGGATGAGCCGGAGGAGGTTCTGCTGGTTCCTGGGCGTAAAAGGGGTAGAACCCATTTCCTGCGGCGCACCATGCTGGAATTGGGGTCTGCTCTGGAACAAGAGCTGCATAATGAAAATATGTCTAAAAGAGATGGGTTTTTGCAGGGGATAGATGCGCGTCTTAAAATAGCGGCTGTTCTTCTGGCAGTATTACTAGTGGCTTTAATCCATAATATATACATACTGCTGGTACTTTATGGATTGAATATATTATTAATGATAGTTTCTCGTTTGCCGACCTGGACCCTGCAAAAGAGAATCTGGCTGACCATACCGTTGCTGACATTATTATTGGCTCTGCCTGCCACCCTGAACCTGTTTAATGATGGTATACCCTTGCTGGTTATATGCCATTTGCCTGAACAGTTGGTAATAGGAAGCTGGCAAGTGCCAGAGCAGTTATTCATCAGCTACCAGGGTGCCAGATCAGCCCTATTAATTTTCCTGAGGGTGGGATTATCATTGTCCTGGGGGGTACTGCTGGTAGCTACCACTCCCTTTAATAAATTACTGTCAGCCTTGCATAGCTTCAAAATACCACCCATTATAATAATGGTATTGGAGATGAGTATACGTTATCTGGCTCTGCTCATCCGATTATCTCTGGATATGTTTGCCGCCCGGCAGTTAAGAAGTGTGGGCCAGCTATCTCTGCGGGAACGACAGAAGCAGGTAGGATCAGCGGTGGGGGCTTTGTTTATCAGCAGTATTCAGTTATCTCAGGAAATCCATGAAGCCATGGTGGCTCGCTGTTACACAGGAACTAATAGGCTTTCACCCGGGGACAATTACCAGGAGAATTATTCTACTGCCAACCCAAAAGGAGCCGAGGAATATGACTGGATCGCCAGTGTTTGACTTCAATAATATGAGTTTTGCCTATAGCCGGCAAGCTGCTCTTTTTAATAATATATCTTTCCAGATCCATAGTGGAGAGAGTGTAGCTCTGCTAGGGGCCAATGGTTCGGGCAAGTCCACCCTGCTTAAAATAATGTGCGGGCTGTGCCATCCCCAATCTGGTTCCTTTCAAGCTTTTGGCAGGAAAATCACTGGCGCTGATTTTGAAGACGACAGTTTCAGCAAACACTACCATGCCCGGATAGGATTCTTGTTCCAGAATACGCAAGTGCAGGTATTGACTACCCGGGTTTGGGATGAGATAGCTTATGGGCCGCTGCAATTGTCACTTCCCCGCAGTGAAGTCCAGCGCCGCGTGGAGGATGTTCTGGCATTCCTGGATATAGGTCACTTGAGGGAGCGATCTCCCTACCGGTTGAGTGGAGGTGAGCAGAAGAAAGTAGCTTTAGCTTCGGTATTGGTATTAAATCCCCAGGTATTGATATTCGATGAGCCTACCAATGGATTGGATCCCCGTACCCAGAGCTGGCTGGTCAGTGTGCTGTTGAAATTAAATGAACAGGGCAGAACCCTGATAATAGCCACCCATAATTTGGAGTTAGCTCATACGCTGTGTCCTCGTTCTCTTTTGCTTTCCGAACAGCATCAGATTATATTTGACGGACCAACCGACCATATTCTAAATGATCATGAAATGCTGCGCGAAGCCAATTTAATTGCTGACTTCTACCACACCCATCATAACCAGATGCATACCCACCGATATACCCATCAATAATTTAGCATCCACCAAATAACTAATTAGGCCAATTACTATCAGGTTGATTGGCTATTAATGTCATTTTCCTATATAAAATAACACATGGTTATATTTACAATAACCAACGATTATCATATACTAAAATTGGATGCAGCTAAAAATAAGAGATAAATGACGATATACTTAGTAAAGCTGGTATTAACTCCAGTGTGATTCTGACCGTAATTCTGGATAGTTGACAGGCAATTTGCCTTGTGAGAACTGGAAAGGGTATAAATGTAGAAACATCAAGAGTTTACAAACAAGCAGATTTCTCATTGTATCACACCAGTATTTGTTGCCAAGCTTACAAAACAATAAAAAATACATAATTTGCGCAGGAAGTGCATAGTGGCGGTACAACGAAAAGCGTATCCAAGAAGGAGCCGTTCGCCCATTGTTGGCCAAGCTAGGTATGTCGTGCCTTGCTTTTTTTGTGTATAGAACATAGCATACCTAAAACCGTTGGTGGGCCAACCTGTAGCCCTTTATTTACTTGGGAACTATGGTCTGGCAGGAGGTGAAAAATTAACAATCATATATTATTTACCCATTTAAACTGAAACAAGTTGGGGGGAATGAGGAAAAATGCCAACTAAGCTGTCTCGGCGTGATTTTGTACGTCTCTGTGCTGGCTCGGCCGCAGCTATATCGCTGTCTTCGTATTTGGCACCTTTTATCAAGGAAGCTGCTGCAGCTGGAGGGCCTCCAGTTATCTGGATACAGGGCGGCAGTTGTACTGGTTGTTCAATTTCCATTTTAAACACTGTTCATCCTGATATCGAAAAAGTTATTACGGAAGTTATTAGTCTGCGCTATCATCCCAATTTAGCTGCAGGAGCAGGCAGTCTTGTCATTGAGGAAATGTACAAGGTTGCCGCCGAAAACCGCAAGAAGTTTTACCTGGTAGTAGAGGGTGCTGTACCGGTTGCCGATGATGGAGCCTATTGCATTATCGGTGAGCGTAACGGGCATCACCTGACCTTTGTCCAAGCAGTAAAAGAACTGGGCAGCCAAGCAGCAGGTATACTGAACTTTGGTACTTGTTCCGCTTTTGGAGGCTTCCCGGCCACACCGCCTAATCCTACAGAATGTAAACCTGTCAAGGATATCGTTAAAAATGTACCCATCGTGAACGTACCGGGTTGTCCGCCTCATCCGGATTGGATGGTAGGCACCATAGCCCATGTGATACTCTACAATGAATTACCCGAATTAGATAAATTCGGACGTCCCACCATGTTTTTCAGCAAGGTTATTCATGATAACTGCCAGCGCCGCCAGTACTTTGATAATGCCATCTTCGCCAAGAACTTTGGTGAACCGGGATGTATGTTGGAATTGGGCTGTAAGGGTCCCTTTGCGCATTGTGATTCCACTACCCGTCTTTGGAACGGCGGTACCAACTGGTGTGTAAAAGCAGGAGGAGTTTGTATTGCCTGTACCGAACCTCAGTTCCCGGCTTGGCCAATCTATGAACGGTTACCGGAACTGCCGGTGGCTCCTGGTATCACTGCTACGGTGGACCAAATCGGCGGAGTATTGGCTGGATTAGCCGTATTAGGAATCGGAGGACATTTAGCTGGAAATATCTACACAGGCCGTATTGGGCCGAAAAAGAATCAAGATGTGAAAGAAGGTGACGAATAATGGCCCAGACCATAATGATAGATCCTGTAACCAGAATTGAAGGGCATCTGGCCGTAGAAGTGGAGGTTGATGGCGGTAAGGTAGTTAATGCCAAATCCATGGGTATGATGTTCCGAGGCTTAGAAATAATAATGCAGGGAAGGGATCCGCGGGATGCCGCCCAGTTAATGCAGCGCATCTGCGGAGTTTGCCCAATTTCACACGCTACTGCAGGTTCACTGGCTTTGGACAACGCCTTTGGAATTGAGCCACCTCCCAATGGGCGCATTATTCGCAACCTGATTTTTGGATCCAATTACATCCAGTCCCATATACTGCACTTTTTCCATTTAGCTGCCCTGGATTATGTTAAGGGCCCGGATATACCGCCTTTTACTCCCCGATATGAGGGGGACTACCGTTTCCCAGCCGATGTTAACCAGCAGGTTGTGGCTACTTACTTAAAAGCTTTGCAAATGCGGCGCAAAGCCCAGGAAATGCTGGCTTTGTGGGGAGGGAAAATGCCTCACCAGCAAGCCATAGTACCTGGAGGTGTTTCTGAGGTTCCTGACAGCCAAAAGGTTGCCGAGTTCCTCTTTAGATTGCAAGAACTGCAGGCATTTATTGATAATGAATACATTCCCACCGTTAAGTTCGTGGCTGAAACATATCCTGATTACTGGGATATTGGCCGGGGCTGTATGAATTTCCTGGTTTACGGAGGTTTCCCGCTGGAAGAGGGCATGGATCATGTCAGCAAGAAAAAGCTATTCCCCTCCAAAGTCTATGTTAACGGTCAGATATCTGATTTGAACATCGATGTAATTGATGAGGCGGTTAAGTACTGCTGGTATGACGATGACACCGGTGGGAAGAAACCCAGCGAAGCAGTAGTCAAACCTAACACTTCCAAGAAAGGTGCTTACTCGTTTGTTAAGGCACCACGTTATAATGGTGCCCCCATGGAAGTAGGTCCTCTAGCCCGCATGTATGTAATGGGTGAAGAGACCATCACGCAATTAGGCGAGAAAGCATTCTCGGTACTGGGACGCCACTTGGCCCGGGCTCTGGAATGCTCTATGATTGCCAAGGAAATGGGCACCTGGGTCACTCAACTGGAAGCTGGACAACCGGTATGCACTCCTCATAAGATACCTGATTCTGCTCTGGGGGTTGGTTTATGCGAGGGACCACGCGGTGCGTTGGGTCATTGGAATCGCATCGAACACCAGCGGACTGCGATTTATAATGCTATTGTACCCACTACTTGGAATCTGTCCCCCCGGGATGACAATGATCAGATGGGTCCCATGGAGCAAGCACTGATAGGAACGCCTGTGGCTGATCCTAATAACCCCATCGAAATCGTACGGGTTATCCGTTCCTTTGATCCCTGTCTGGCTTGTGCTATACACATTATGACTCCTGATAAGCAGACCATCAGTCAATGCCAGGTTGGTTAAAGGGGGTGCAGGGGTGAAAGTAGTTCAAATGGAAGATAGGCATTCTCCTTGGATTCGGATCTTTCACTGGGTCAATATGGTAGCCATTATGCTGTTGATATTCACCGGCTTCTATATTCATGCGCCTCAGTCTTTTCGCCTGTTCGGTAATATGGACGGAGCACGAATGGTCCATTTTGCAATGGCATATGTACTCTGTTTCGGTGTCATTTTGAGAGTATATTATGCGATTGCTGCCAAGGATGCCAAAAATATCGTCTTTAACCCCAAAACTGATATTCCTAATCTGCCCAGTATGATGAAATATTACTTATTTATGTCTGACAGTCATCCGTATTATGGCAAGTATAATCCTGGACAGAAGGCTATGTACACCGGGTGGCTGGTTATGGCTCTGATTCAGATAATTACGGGCTTCATTCTTTACAAACCCCAAGTAGCATTCTGGGCGACCCTGGGTGACTATCTGGGGGGAGATATTGCCATCCGCATGGTGCACCTGATCGTAACTTGGCTATTTGTGCTAACTGTTTTAGCCCATGTTTATCTGGATATATCTGAAGGTGTCCCGGTATTGAAATCAATGTTTACCGGCAAAATACCCCGCGGTTTTCATGGCGAACATAGTGAGGACGAAAGTGCTTGATCCCCAGGGGGGTTAGTATTGAAACCAATTATGGTAATAGGAATTGGGAATTTACTGATGCAGGATGATGGTGTAGGGGTGCATGTAATAAACTATCTGAGCGAGCGGGGCGTCCCGGAACATGTCGAACTGATAGATGGCGGCACCCACAGCTATGATCTGCTGGAGTATTTTTCCGCTGATGCATCATTTATTGTTGTGGATGCCATGCATGCCGGTGGTAAACCGGGAGCGATCTATCGAGCTCCCTTGAATGAATTGGGCCTAAAACCACAAGACCAGATAATGTCGCTGCACGAGCTTCATTTTATTGAAGCAGTACAGATGGCTAATTTACTGGGGTATAACCCTGATATACTGGTTTACGGTATTGAACCTGATTCGGTAAAGTTATGCTTGGAGCTAAGTCCACCGGTAGCTGCGGCTGTACCACGAGTGGCGGAGTTGATTCTGGAGGATATAAAGAACGGGCTAGCTTAATCAGCTGGGGAAATTGAAAGTAACGTAATTTCATACTAAGGAGTTCAGGAAGAGTTCATGCATGAACTGACTTTGATGCAGAGTGTTTTGCAAACTGTGGAGCTAGATGCTGCACAGCACCATATTGAGCGGATAAACAAAGTCAAGCTGGTAATCGGTCAGCTAACCATGGCTCTTCCTGATAGTCTTGTTTTTGCTTTTGATGCGCTCAAGACAGGAACCATTTTCGCAAATGCCAGTTTAGTTATTGAAGAACGACCAGCCCTATGTCAGTGCCAGAGTTGCCAGCAGGAATATAAGCTGGATGATTTTTTTCAGTTTATTTGCCCCAGCTGTGGCAGTTCTGATGTTAAGATCGAGGGCGGCAAGGAATTGTATATCGACTACTACGAGGGAGAATAGTTCATGAGGGTCAAGCTGGAAACCCGCCTTCTCGGTGCCAATGAACTCATTGCCCATAACAACCGGACAACATTCAGCAGCCAAGGCATACTGGTCATTAATCTTATGAGCTCACCGGGCTCTGGTAAGACTACCATCCTGGAAAAAACCATTTTAAGATTAGCTGACAAGATTAAAATGGTAGTCATTGAAGGCGATCTTTACACTGATCAGGATGCCCAGCGCATTGAGCAGCAGGGCGTTAAGGTAGTGCAAATAAATACTGAGGGGACCTGTCACCTGGATGCGGGTATGGTAAACCACGCTTACCAGGAATTGTTATCAGAAAAGCCAGATTTATTATTTATTGAAAATGTAGGTAATCTAGTATGCCCAGCTGAATTTGATTTGGGCGAAGATTTGCGGGTAGTGGTTATCAGTGTTCCGGAAGGTAATGACAAGATAACCAAATACCCTTTGGTTTTTCAACGGGCTGATGCGGTACTGGTAAATAAAATCGATTTACTTCCCTTTACCGATTTCGATGTGACCAAAGTTCAAAAGGATATAGGCCTTATCAATCCCAAAACTAAAATCTTTTTAGTTTCCGCTAGAAACGGGGACGGCCTGGAAGAGTGGATTGCTTGGCTATTGGAGCAAATTCAAGCTAAGAAAACAACTAACCGAAATTTAGAATAACTATCCTTTCACATCAGCTAGAAGGCAGGGAAAAAAATGCACAAGCGGCAGGCCGCTCGGATTCGAGTTAATGGAATTGTACAGGGGGTTGGGTTTCGCCCTTATATATATCGTCTCGCCGCTCAGGAACATATTACTGGCTGGGTACAGAATTCCTCCAAGGGTGTGGTCATTGAGGCCGAAGGCCGACCTGAGTCCATTGAGTCTTTTATCCATAAGATAAAGCAGCAGCCGCCTCCTTTAGCGGTAATTCGTGAGATTAGTACGGAAACCATACCTGAGGTTGGTTATAGTGAATTCGTAATTCGTCAAAGTGCCCGGGAGCAGGAACAGTTGGTGATGATATCTCCAGATGTGGCTATCTGCGATGACTGTCGCCGTGAATTATTCGATGAAGAAGACCGCCGGTATAAATATCCCTTTATAAACTGCACCAACTGTGGCCCCCGTTATACAATAATACGTGATGTACCCTATGATAGGCATCTCACTTCTATGGCTTCCTTTCCCATGTGCCCATCCTGTCAGGCTGAATATGATGATCCTAGAAATAGGCGCTTCCATGCTCAGCCTAATGCCTGTCCGGATTGCGGACCCCAAGTGCAGCTGCTGGACTGCCGAGGGCAAAAAGTGAATTATGATATTCATCAATTGCTTATGGAAGGTAAAATCATAGCCATTAAAGGTCTGGGGGCCTTCCATTTGGCGGTTGATGCTACCAATGCTCAGGCCGTTGCTGAGTTAAGACGTCGCAAGAGAAGGGATACCAAGCCTTTTGCGGTTATGGTAAAGGACTTGGCTACTGCTCATGAATATTGCTTCGTAGATGAATATGAGGAAGCCTGGCTGCAATCACCGGCAGCTCCCATTGTAGTGCTGCACAGCAAATATAATGAGCAACTGGCCAGCTCCGTGATTCATCCAGGTCTGAACACTTTGGGAATAATGCTTCCCTATACGCCCCTGCATACGCTGCTATTTAATGACCAGATTAAGGTATTGGTTATGACCAGTGCCAATATTAGTGATGAACCTCTCATCACTGATAATCAAGTAGCTTTGGAAGAATTAAAGGATATCGCTGACTACTTTTGGGTACATAACAGGGAAATCGTGAATCCCTGTGATGATTCGGTTATGTCGGTCTTTCCCCAGGGAAGTCCTCATCATATTCGCCGTGCTCGAGGTTTTGTACCCCGGGGCATACCCATACCTGTCAACACGGACCCGGTACTGGCTGTGGGAGGGGATTTGAAAAATACTTTTTGTCTTACCCGGCGAGGAGAAGCCTATTTAAGTCAGCCTTGGGGAGATATGACCCATTTCGGTAACTACCAGCGATTTCAGGTAGGTTTGGAAAGGTTTAAACGCATGCTGGATGTGGAGCCAGTAACCATAGCATTGGACATGCACCCCGACTATCAGGTAAGCCGGTGGGCAAGACAGCAGACCCAATATAAGCAGGTAGAAATCCAGCATCATCATGCCCACCTGGCCGCAGCCATGGCAGAAAACGAGCTGCGCCAGGAGGTTTTGGGGTTGATTTGTGATGGGGCTGGTTGGGGTACGGATAAGGCTATCTGGGGTGGAGAAATACTGCGCGGTGATTATCACCAGTTTCAGCGTTTGGCACATTTAAATTATATACCCTTTCCCGGTGGTGACCAGAATAGCCGTAAACCGGTGCGTATGGCTCTGATCTACTTGTATTCCGTTATGGGAGAAAAAGGCTGGCAATTAGCCCAGAAATATTTGACCGGTCTGCCCCAGGATGAACAGGAAATTATCATTCAGCAAATTAACCACAGCCGCAATTGGTTGTTTACTTCGTCCTGCGGCCGCTTATTCGATGCAGTAAGCGCGGCATTGGGGATTTGTTCATGGAACAGCTATGAAGCTCAGGCAGCCATGCAGCTGGAGGCTTTGGGTAAGCCAGGGGTTAGTGAGGTCTATCCCTATAGCATCAGCTGTAACAATGGGGTATATAACATGGATACCGGCCCCATGTGGACGAAACTGATGCGGGATAGGTATACCGATAATGTTCCCTTGCCCATAATTTCCGGGAAGTTTCATCAGACTCTGGTGGCCTTATTTACGGAAGCCTTAATAAAGGTGCGGGGAGATACCGGGCTAAATCAGGTGGTTCTAAGCGGAGGAGTTTTTCATAACCGGCTGTTGCTAAGTGGAATTATATCTGCCTTGCAGAACCAGGGGTTTGAAGTATTTTACCATCAACAGGTTCCTGCGGGTGATGGCGGGATATCCCTTGGCCAGGCCGCGATAGCAAGCGAGGTGACAGGAAAATGTGCTTAGGTGTGCCTGCACAGATAGTGGAAATACAGTCTGATTGGGGAGCGATAGCTGATGTTGACGGTAACCAGGTACCCATCAGTGTGGCCTTGCTGCCCGATGTCAAGGTAGGAGATTACGTATTGATTCATGCTGGTTTTGCCATGGAACTTATCGATGGACAAATAGCCAGGGAAACCAGACAATTGCTGGAGGAACTTAAGGAGTTAAGAAGCGATGGATAGTATTCTGGAGCAACTGGTTGAACTAATCAAGGCCGAAACTATAAAGTGCAACATTATGGAAGTATGCGGGACTCATACCATGGCTATTGCCAAAAGCGGAATCCGCGGGATTTTGCCTCCCAATATCCGCCTTTTGTCTGGCCCAGGATGTCCAGTCTGTGTAACCTCTCAAGGGGATCTGGATGCCATTATCAGTCTGTCCGAACAGACGGACATTACTCTGGTTACTTTTGGGGATATGCTGAGGGTACCGGGTAGTCATGGCAGCCTGCAGGAAGCCCGCAGCCGGGGAGCAGATGTGAAAGTGGTCTACTCACCTCTGGAGACTCTGGAAATCGCCCGCCAAAGACCGGACCGGCAGGTTATTTTCCTGGGTATAGGCTTTGAAACTACTGCTCCAGCTGTAGCTGTGACGGTGCAGCGAGCCCATCAACTAGGGCTAAAAAACCTATCAGTTTATTCACTGCATAAATTGGTTCCACCGGCTTTGCAGGCTATCTTTGCTGATCCGGAACTGCAAGTGGATGGCTTAATATGTCCTGGACATGTTACAGTGGTCATCGGTATGGAACCCTATGAAAACTTAGCCGCTCATTATCATAAACCCATGGTGGTGACCGGTTTTGAAGCGGAAGATATTCTGGAAGGAATCGGGATGCTGATACGCCAACTGAAAACAGGTACTGCCAAAGCAGAATTGCAATACAAGCGGGTGGTTCGTGCCCAAGGCAATCTTGCTGCCCGGCAGGTATTGGAACAGGTATTTACACCGGTAGATGCTGCCTGGCGTGGATTAGGGATTATTCCTGACAGCGGACTTGATTTAAAACCCCAATATGCAAGCTATAACGCACGGGAAAGATTCCATATCGAGCCCGGCAATATAGACGAGATACCGGGATGTTCATGTGGAGCAATTTTAAGCGGTAAGTTGGAACCGGAACAATGTCCTTTATTTGGGAAAGTATGTACTCCCACTGAACCTGTGGGACCGTGTATGGTCTCGCAAGAGGGGGCTTGTGCGGCGTTTTATAGGTATCAACCACTAAGGAGAGCACAATTATGAAACTATCGCATATCATAATGGCTCACGGCAGCGGCGGGCTGTTGAGCCAGCGCTTAATTGAAGAATACTTTGTCCGAGCCTTTGCTGAGCATCAGGTGCCCTGGGAATTAAATGACGGAACAGTATTGGATCTGCCTCCGGGAAAAGCAGTGATGAGTACGGATAGCTTTGTAATTTCCCCGCTGTTTTTTCCGGGTGGAGATATTGGCAAATTAGCCGTCAGTGGCACCGTTAATGACCTGGTCGCCTGTGGCGCCCAACCCTTATACCTGTCCACCGCTTTTATTTTGGAGGAAGGATTTTCCCTGGACAGCTTACGGGAAATTGTAAAATCTATGGCTCATACTGCCCAACAGGCAGGAGTAAAGCTAGTCACTGGCGATACCAAGGTTGTAGAAAGAGGCAGTGCCGACCAGGTGTTTATCAATACTACCGGCATCGGCGTAATTCCACCGGGAATAGACTATCGACCCGGGCGCATCAAGCCGGGAGATCGCATTCTTGTAAGTGGAACCATAGGAGATCATGGTTTGACTATTTTGGCGCAGCGGGAAGGACTTCGTTTCAGCACCCCGGTGGTAAGTGATTGTGCGCCATTGCATGAAATCGGACAGGCCTTGCAGCCTTTTGGTGAACAGGTCCATTGTATGCGTGATCCTACCCGGGGCGGTCTGGCCACGGTATTAAATGAATTAGCGGCACAAGCTGGTCTGGGTATGTATATAGATGAAGAAAAAATTCCGGTTTTAAATGCAGTCCGTGGGGCTTGTGAAATGCTGGGCATGGATCCTTTGTATATGGCCAATGAAGGCAAAATGGTGATCGCCTGTGCGCCCCAGGTAAGCCAACAAGTATTGGCAGCTCTGCACAAGGTTCCCGTTGGCCAAAATGCTGCTGATATTGGTGAAGTGGTCGGTCAACCCCAGGGCATGGTGTTGATAAAAACTGTTCTGGGTTCCGAACGCATTTTGGCCGCTTTGGAAGGAGAGCATGTGCCGCGTATATGCTAAAGGCTGGTTAGTGGGTTAAATATATCTAACGCCTTGCATCACCGTTGAGCTATTCCCGTGCAGGTAATCAGGGGGGCGTAAAGCAAGGACCCCAGTAAGAGATTTGCTGCTTTGGGCTTACATAAAAACCTTCAATCATATTGTTGTTTTTCATTAAATTTCTCACGTTGAATTATATAAATTAATAATAACTATGAAATGTGTTTATTTTTGTTGAAAAACAAATCTGCCCCAAAAAAGAAGATAATGTCCAAAAACAACAGAAAAACTGGTGCTGATTGTGAATGTTATCCCGGTCAGGAGTCGGTAAGTTTGCTTTATGAAAGCCATAAAGGTTATAAATATAGAAACATCGCTAATTATGGATAGCCAGTAAAAGATATATTGCAATACATGTATCGACCAGTAATTGTTGCCAGATTATCTTCAAACAAACCAATTTCAGGAAATATGCACGGTAAATGCTCAGTGGCGGTACAGTAGAAAACGTTTCCCAAAGGATTCGTTTCAATATCTGTAGGTAGGCTCGGCATGTCGTGCCGTGCTTTTTTTCATGTCGTGAATAGTCGCAGATTATCAAAAAATCGAGGTCTCAATCGGTTTAAGAACCGGTACTGTATCTCCGCTAAATACTAATAATTGAATAGCTCCGAGTCACATCAACCTAAAGCTGTAGACTGAAGACCAGGGTTATGTGACCGTCAGGGTATATCCGGAAACGGGTATGCCTCCCGTATTTGGAAAGGAGCCTATCACTATCCAGGGGATGCAAATTCCGGTGAGTGAAATGATCTATGGGGACTCCTGTCTAGACAGGAGTCTTTTTATAGATATAGCGAGTCTGGGAAGGAGTGGTGAATTTGCAAAGGGTGAAGTTAACTATTAACGGAAAGGAGGTTGAAGCTCCGGTAGGCAGCACTATTCTTCAGGCTGCAGAAATGGTAGGCATTGATATTCCTCGCCTGTGCTATGATCCTGATTTAAGTCCGATGGGAGCCTGTCGTTTATGTGTGGTCGAGGTAAAAGGCAACCGTCTGTTACCAGCCGCATGTGTCACTCCAGTGACGGAAGGCATGGAAGTGGAGACTGAGTCCCCGGCTGTTGCCGAAGCCCGTAAAACTATACTGGAACTGCTGGTAGCTAATCATCCCCTGGACTGCATGACCTGTGATAAAATGGGAGACTGCAGGCTAGCGGATTACTGTTATCGCTATAATGTGAAAGGTAGTCCTTTCACTGGGGAACAACACGATTATGCTATCGACGACAGCAATCCGTTTATAATCAGAGATCTAAACAAATGTATCCTTTGCGGTGCCTGTGTTCGCGCCTGTGAAGAAATGACTGGTCAGGATAATCTGTCCTATCTCTACCGTGGTTTTAACCGCAAAGCTACTACTGCTGGAGACGTGCCTTATGTTGAATCGGACTGCGTATTCTGCGGTCAGTGTGTAGCAGTTTGTCCCACCGGGGCTTTAACAGAGAAATCTATGACTGGACAAGCTAGGCGGTGGGAGATTGAAAAAGTACGTACTACCTGTCCATTTTGCGGAACTGGATGTAATTTTGATCTGGCTGTAAAAGATGGTAAAGTCATAGGTGTTCTTTCCGCTGAGGATGCTCCGGTCAATGGACGTATGCTATGCGTCAAGGGGCGTTTTGCCTGGGATTTCATCTATAACGAAAAACGTCTCACCACCCCCTTGATTAAAAAGAATGGCCAGTTTGTAGAAGCTTCCTGGGATGAAGCCTTTGACTTAATTGCTGAGAAATTTAACAGTATCAAGGAGAAATATGGTCCTGATTCCTTTGCGGCTTTAAGTTCCGCCCGTTGTACCAATGAAGAAAACTATTTGGTACAGAAATTTACCCGGGCTTATATGGGAACTAATAATGTAGACCATTGCGCCCGTACTTGACACGCGCCGACTGTAGCCGGTCTGGCTACTACATTCGGAAGCGGCGCTATGACTAATCCTATCAATGAAATCACCGAAGAGGCTGAACTCCTGTTCTTGATTGGAACTAATGCCACTGAAGCCCATCCAGTTATCGGGTACAAAATGCGCCAGGCTGCCCGCAGGGGAGCTAAGATGGTTGTTTGTGATCCTCGCCGGATTGATCTGGTTGATGAAGCAGATTACTGGCTGCAGATTAAACCCGGTACCGATATACCACTACTCAATGGCTTAATGCACATCATTATTAAAGAAGGCTTAGAGAACAAAGAATTCATTGCCGAGCGTACCGAAAACTTTGAAGCTCTTAAAGCAACGGTGGAAAGCTATACTCCCGAGTATGTCTCGGAATTAACGGGAGTGCCCGTGGAAGACCTTTATGCGGTAGCTCGTCTCTATGCTACTACTGATAAAGCCATGATTTTTTATACTCTGGGTATCACCGAGCATATCTGTGGAACCCGCAACGTTATGAGCATTGCCAATTTGGCTATGTTGACCGGACATTTGGGACGTCCGGGAACCGGAGTATGTCCCATGCGCGGCCAGAACAACGTGCAGGGTGCCTGCGATATGGGAGCTTTACCCAATGTTTTCTCTGGTTATCAAGCAGTTACTAACGATGAAATCCGCCAGAAGTTTGAGAAGGCTTGGGGAGTATCCCTTCCCGCCAAAGTTGGCTTAAAAATACCGGAAATGTTCGAAGCAGCCCATGAGGGTTCGGTCAAAGCCATGTACATTCTGGGTGAAAACCCGGTGCTGACTGATCCCAACAGCAATCATGTCCGGGCTGCACTGGAGAAGCTTGAGTTTCTGGTGGTCCAGGAGTTATTCCTTTCCGAAACGGCTGAGTATGCGGATGTAATTCTGCCGGCAGCCAGTTTTGCCGAATGTGACGGAACCTTTACCAATACGGAACGGCGTGTGCAAAGAGTGCGTAAAGCCATAGAACCAATTCCTGGTCAGGCTAACTGGCAGACTATTTGCCAGATGGCAACCCGGGTAGGATTCCCCATGAATTATAATCATCCCAGTGAGATTTGGGACGAGATGGCCTCTTTGACTCCTTCTATGGCTGGTATCAACTATAATCGCTTGGAGAACAGCTCACTGCAGTGGCCATGTCCCAGCGAAGATCACCCGGGAACCCCATATCTGCATAAGGGCAAATTTACTCGCGGCCTTGGATTATTCCAGCCATCCGACCATGTCCCGCCTGGAGAGATGCCGGATAAAGAATACCCATTCTTGCTGTCAACGGGACGTATTCTGTATCATTACAATGTCACTACTCCTTATTCAGCCGGTATAGCCAGTCTCTGGGATAAAGAAATGGCTGAGATCCATCCGGAGGATGCAGAAAAGTTAGGATTGGTTACTGGCCAGCAAGTAAAGATTGTATCACGTCGTGGAGAAGCTATTTCTGCTGTTAAAGTAACGGATCGGGTGCAGCCGGGAATGATATGGATGTCCTTCCATCATTCAGCTACTCCTACCAATGCTTTGACTAGCCATGTTTTAGATCCCACCACCGGAACCGGTGAGTACAAGGTGTGTGCGGTCAGAATAGAGAAAATCCCGGAGGCTGCTCATGCGTAAGGTAGCCATCGAGGAAGCTGTCGGCTTACCTCTGGGACATGATATAACTGAGATATTGCCGGGAAAGGCCAAACGCAGGGCTTTCCGGCGAGGCCATATAATAAGGGCTCAGGATATAGAGCGGCTGCGCAGTCTGGGCAAAGAACACATTTATGTGTGGGAAGCTGAAGATCATCTAGTTCATGAAGATGATGCAGCGGTTCGCCTGGCTAGCTCAGCGGCTGGTTTAGGGGTAAGCATCGGAACTCCTAATCAAGGCCGGGTTAACTTGCAGGCGGCTATACCTGGCTTGTTAAAAATTAGAGTTAATCAGCTGCAGTGGCTTAACAACTGTGATGGTATTATTTTTGCTACCCTGCATAACAATTCAGTGGTTAATAAAAACCAGGTTGTGGCCGGAACCAGAATAATACCATTGGCTATTAACAATGACCTGTTGCTGGAGGCTGAACATCTGGCCAGCCAGCCCCTGCCCCTGGTTGAAATTAAACCTTTTCAACCTCTATGGGTGGGTGTGGTTACTACCGGCAGTGAAGTTAACAGCGGATTAATCCGTGATGGTTTCAGCCATATCTTGCGCCAAAAGGTAAATGCTTTCGGAGGAAGGTGGATGGGACAGACCATCGTACCTGACAATGCGGAATTAATAGCTGGAGAAATTAACAATTTTGTAGCTGAGGGAGCCCAGCTAATTCTGGTAACAGGCGGTATGTCTGTAGACGCAGATGATGCCACTCCCCGAGGTATTCGTACCAGCGGCGCTCAGGTAGTATTTCATGGTGCTCCTGTGTTGCCTGGATCACACTTTATGCTGGCTTACCTGGGCAGGGTCCCTATTTGCGGAGTGCCCGGGGGAGCTTTGTTCAATAAAGTGACCACTTTGGATTTAGTATTGCCGCGCATTTTTGCTGGTGAACGGGTTTCCAAGGCTGACATTGTTGCTCTGGGGCATGGCGGTCTCTGTCAGGAATGCCCGTCGTGTCAATATCCCAACTGTTCTTTTGGTAAGGCAGGTCCATTTTAGGAGGTATTGGTATTGTATCAAGATATCAGCCTGGAACAGGCCTGGCAGCTGTTACAGGAGCACGGTCCCGCTTTACGGCACGAGGTAGTATCCACTGCTGATGCCCTGGGAAGGACTCTGTTGAAAACCCTGTATGCTGGGCATGATTTGCCGCCTGAACCTCAATCAGCTGTAGACGGATATGCTCTGGCGGAAAATCACCATACTGACCACAGCAGTTATCAGCTAGCTATTGGAGGTTTGCCGGAGGCCCTGGAAAAGGGGCAGGCAGTACCGGTTAATACCGGCGGGGTTTTGCCTAGGGGGACCGTAGCGGTCATTCCTCATGAAAAGGTCATAGGGGAAGGACAGCACCTGCGGTTATTGAGCAATATCAAGATGGGTGACAACATTAAAGGAGCCGGAGAAGATTTTGCCCGGAATGATATTTTGCTCTCAGCAGGCACGCAAATAGATCCGGCGGCTTTGGGACTATTGGCCGCACTAGGTATTAGTGAGGTGGAAGTTTTTCAGAGACCGCGGGTAGCTATTATGTGCTTGGCGGACAATGTGGTTCCCAGTGGAATAGAACCACGCAGCGGGCAAATGCGGGACAGTAATAGTCCTATGCTAAGCGGATTTATCAGCCAGCAGGGCGGTATCGTGACTACTGTTCATTATGCATATAATAACGAAACTTCAATGAAGAATGTTTTGGAAACACTATGTAGCCAAAACGAATTAGTACTCCTGGTGGGGGGAACTTACCAAGGTGGGGAAAACGCCAGCCGGTTATTAATGGAGGATGTGGGAGCTCAGATCCTTTTTTGGGGTGTCCCCATCCAACCCGGCAGTCATACTGGAGCAGGTAAGCTTGGTAACACTCTGTTGCTATCCCTGTCAGGCAATCCGGCAGCTTGTGCGGTGAATTACCATCTCTACGCTGCACCGGTCATACGAGGTTTACAGGGATTACCCCGGCATTACCGCCAGGTTATTGCCCGATGCAGTAACGGACTTCCCAAAAGAACAGGTTCACGGCGCTTTGTACGCGGAAAAGCCACCTGGCAGGATTCCGGCTGGGAGGTGGAAGTACTTCCCGGACAAAAGCCCAGTATGCTGCGCTCATGGTTAGGATGCAATGCACTTATTGATCTGCCGCCTGGCAGTGGTCCAATTGAGGCGGGAGAAGAGGTGCAAGTGATGCTTTTACACGAATATGCGGATTTTACGAGAGTATACGGACGTTCAATCCATGGTTAAAAACCAACCACGTTGGGAGGTGAAAAGTACCGATGGCTGACTATCTAAACATTTTACAGAAATATAAAGATGTACCGGGTGGTATTATAGAAGCCTATCATGCACTGCAAAGGGAATATAACTATATTCCTGAAGATGCGATTGCCCAGGCTGCAGAGGTTTTCAAAATGCCCAAGGCCAAAGCATATGGAGTGGCTACATTTTATTCCTATTTTAAGGTCGGCAAACGAGGACGCTATGTGGTTCGCATCTGTGAAAGCGCTCCCTGTCACGTAGCCGGAGCAGCCGAAGTTGTAAAAGCCTTGGAACAACAGTTGGGAATAAAGATGGGCGAAACTACTGCTGATGGTAAGTTCACCTTGGAATTTACCGAATGTGTAGGGCAGTGCCAGGCTACCCCGGTTATTACTATTAACAGCAAACCCTATCATGATGTTTCACCAGATAAGGTAGCCGGGATACTTGCCGAATATCAATAGACTTGGAAAGGAGGGGAATTTTGTGGCCGAAGAAATGCGTATCGTATTACGCAATTATGGGAAAATAGATCCGCTTAATATCGATGATTATCTAAATGCAGGAGGATACAAAGGACTGGAAAAAGCCCGGAGCATGAGCCAGCTTGACGTTATCAACGAAGTCAAGAAATCTGGTCTGCGCGGCCGGGGAGGGGCTGGTTTTAACGCCGGAGCCAAGTGGTCTTTTGCCTATAATACAGGGGCCGAAGAAAAATATGTAATATGCAACGCTGATGAAGGCGAACCAGGCACCTATAAGGATAGGATCATCATGGAAAATGATCCCCAGAGTCTTCTGGAAGGTATGGCCATCTGCGCCTATGCTATAGGTGCCAAAAAGGGCTATATATACTGCCGTGGTGAATATCCTTATGTGGTGGAAAAGCTCAATGTGGCTATCGAACAGGCCAAGTCCAAAGGATGTCTGGGAGACTTCGATATAGAAGTACGCATGGGAGCTGGAGCATACGTATGCGGTGAAGAAAGTGCCCTAATTGAGTCTATTGAAGGGCACCGGGGTGAGCCCCGCTTCAAACCGCCCTATCCACCAGTAATAGGACTATGGCAAAAGCCCACTATCGTAAATAACGTGGAAACTTTTGCTAACCTGCCGCTTATTTTGGAAAAAGGAGCGGATTGGTACAGTTCTATCGGAGCCAAATCATACCCGGGAACAAAGGTGTTGACTCTGACCGGTGATGTAGTCAACCGCACCTTTATTGAAGTTCCCACTGATACCACTATACGTCAGGTTATTTACGACTTTGGCGGCGGTATACCTAATGGCAAGAAGTTTAAGGCGGTCCAAATTGGCGGAACCTCCGGGGGATTTATACCAGAAGAATTCTTGGATACGAGTATTGACTTTGACTCCATGACAGCTATAGGTGCAGCACTGGGATCAGGTGCGGTCTTTGTCATGGATGAGACTCGTGACATAGTGGATGTAATTCAGCGTATTACCAAATTCTTTGAGCATGAATCGTGTGGCAAATGCTCACCGTGTCGGGAAGGTACCAAGAGGATGCATGAGATGGTATGCCGCTTAGCTGCTGGTCAAGGTTCAGCTGATGATATAGCCAATATGGAGAGGCTGGGCCGGGTAATGTCAGTGGCTTGCCTGTGTGGGCTGGGACAGGCCGCACCGGCACCGGTCCTGACTACTTTAAAGCATTTTGCGGGGGATTATAATGCTAACCTCAATTAAGTCTTTATGATTGAGAAAGGAAGGGAATGAGATGAATTTTTTAACTCCTGCAGAAGTTGCCGCAGCAGTATGTAATGCCGGCAAAACCAAGGCAGAAATGCCTTTCTTGAAAATGGTAGTTATGGGTATATTAGCTGGTGTGTATATTGGCTTCGGAGCCAACTTGGCTAC
>JAKPGY010000203.1 GCA_029550685.1 Bacillota bacterium | reverse complement strand
TCAGGTTCCGGCGGGGGAGGAAATCTATCTGCAAAATTCCTCCGTAAGTCTTCGGCAAACGCTTGCTCAACTTTTGCGGCCTCTTCGGGACCGCCCTTTACGGTCTTTTCCCCGCTGACAATAATATTACCCTGTTCATCTGTCCATGTTACTTTTAAAATAGTCTCTGTCTGGATATCGACTGCACTGTTATAACTAGGCATGTTATTTTACCTCCTTTAAACTAATATTCCATAACGGCCACAGCAACGGCCACGCCCTCTGATACGGCATAAATAGGCGTATCTACCGTCGGATCAAAATCTAATTCCAATACTGCGCCTGGTTCGATAGGGAACCCATTTTGCTGAGTCAACAATAATCCTCCTACTCTGATCCGGAGGAATGGGTCCTCGTTTTTAATAAGCATCTTGCGCCGACCTGGCAGGCGTGCTGCTCCGGCAAATACTTCGGCTGCTGTGGCTGTTACGGTTACCACCCCTGTAACAGGGGCAGAAATAACATGGTTTAGGACGTCGTCTCTATTAGGGAGATATACATCCGCCAATTAGATCACCTCCTCATAGGTAAATATCAAGTGATTATCTTGTGCTCTAAAACCATATTGGTAAGTCTTATTCGTAGAAGAGTCCTCAAACTTGTGTGGGGTTGCAGTGTTACTGTGTGATTTAACGGCATCGTCAACATCTTTTTTAGTAGCCAAGATTACTGCAAGGTCCACTTTCAGCTGCACACTGGATGTATTGCTGACCTCCAGTATCATCCGAACAACCAGGTCTTTGATGCTGCCATCAGCCAGCACTGGCTTGTAAGTCTCCGGATACTTGCCGATTGCTATCAAGTCGCCATCGGCATCAAACACTCCGGCTTCGCGAATCGTGAAGCCGCCGTGCTGGCTGAGGACTATAGTCTGGATCTTGATCCAGTTCGGATTATCCGCATCAACTTCTACGCTGCTTATATTTCCCCGCCACACCTCATTCCTTAATGCAGTTTGGTCCTCTGTCGGGTTGTAATAACTCCCGCCCCCATC
>JAKPGY010000199.1 GCA_029550685.1 Bacillota bacterium | reverse complement strand
TAGGAACGTACAAGACCGGTACTTTGTCATTCTATTACGAAAGATAAGGTTTGCCAGGAGCCGTATACGAGGCCCGTACGTACGGTTCTGTGAGAGGGATGTTGCTGCAGCAAGCTACTGCAGCTGCACCCTACTCGATTCGAACGCAAAACCACTAATATACTTTTTGACACTCTGTAGCGAGGGTTACAAGCCCTCGCTTTTTTTATGGGTAAGGCCTTTATTAGCTCAGGCCTATAAATTTGCCCGTAAAGCTCAACAGTGGCTAGTAATAGGCTGATGCCTGTTAGCATTTTGGGACATTTTATCTCCTTGCTTCTATAATCTGATGGCCACTGTCATCATGGGGGTTTGAGCCGGAAGGATATTCATTCCTTCTGGCATAAATCCCAGGTTAAATAAACATCATGGCTCTCTTAACCGGAACCCTGGCTTTCTAAAGCCGGACAAGTGGCTCGGTGGCTACTGAACAGGCGGCTCTAAAAAACCGGCATATGCATAAAAGAAGGGCATACTTTACGAAAATGTGTAAATAATATAAAGTATATTTTACAGTATTACTGTTTTAATATAAAATTTGTTTCTAATTTATGGAGGTAATAAGATGGCTTTCTTGGAAAGAGAGCAATTGCTGAACGTCCTTATAGGGTATAATCCCTGGTGGACAACCGGTCGAGTTCCTATAAACCTTGATAAACCTATACGGCGCAGTGCTTTTTACGATATTTCTAAAAAGCTGCTTCATAAAACGCTTAGAAGAATAGTCTTTCTTTCAGGAGCAAGGCGAGTAGGTAAAACCACTTTGGCTTATCAGTGTATTGCTGATTTATTGACCAAAGGTGTTTCGCACAGAAATGTTTTGTATGTATCTTTTGATCACCCATTGTTGAAGTTTTTTACTATATCAGATGTTGTTACCTTGTTTATGGAAACGATTGCGGGAAATACAGAAGATGATATTTTCCTTTTCTTTGATGAGATTCAATATGCGCAAGATTGGGATACCTGGCTCAAGACCCTTTATGATCAGAACCCCAATTATAGAATCATGGTTACCGGCTCTGCCAGCCCCTTAGTTGAAGCTAAAGGAATTGAAAGCGGCGTGGGCCGCTGGGTCACTATCAAAATTCCGACCTTGTCATTTTATGAATACCTGGATTTTATCCAGGTTCAAAAGCCAGAGCTACCGGTGAATTTTGACCCCGCAACCATACATCAATTGGGGGCAAAAGAAATGACTAACCTGGTGGTTAGTTTATCAGGAATTCAAAAGTATTTTCAGCGTTACCTTTTGGTTGGCGGCTTTCCGGAGTTGGTTTTATCGGATGATATGATATATGCACAAAGGATTTTACGGGAAGATGTAGCAGACAAGGTGTTAAAGAGGGATCTAACCGCACTTTTTGGAACTCGCAATGTAATGGATTTAGAAAAGCTATTCCTATACCTTTGCCTGCATAGCGGAGGAATTGTCAATCAGGAAACCGTATCGAAAGAATTGGGTATATCCAGGCCAACCGTGACCAATTACCTGGCTATTTTAGAGCAGGCCAACCTTATTTACATAAGCCAGCCTGTAAATATTGAAGGAAAGAAGGTCTTAAGAGGTAAACCTAAAGTGTATGTTACCGACGTCGCTCTAAGAAATGCTGTACTTATGCTGGACGAAAAGGTATTGGCGGATCCCGACGAGATGGGTACCATCATTGAAACGATAGCATTCAAGCATATTGTATCCTACTACAGTAATACATGGGCTAAAATTGGATACTACAGGGATTCGAAAAGCGATAAGGAAGTTGATATCGTGATTACGCTTCCCCAGGGGCAAATCCTTATCGAAATTAAACACCGAGAAGATTATTCAATAGGACCTGCTGAAGCCATCGTTAAACTGGCCAACAGGGATGATACCATAAGCGCTATAATGGTTACCAAACGGCCGGACGATTACGGTGTGGTTCCATTTGAAACAGACAAGCCGATTATCAAGATACCGGCTTTCGCTTTTATGTATCTTTTGGGTGTCATTTACGGTTTGAGTTAACAGATCACCGCATCGCTAACGCTCCTCGCGAAGACGCACTAGAGCAAACAGGGCGGCGGGACAATTCCCACCGCCCTATTCTGCTGCTAAATCCTTATTTAATATCCTATGTTTTATCCTCTTTCTTTCAGGGCTTTTTTGTCGGGTTTGCCTACAGCCGTTCTGGGCAGGGCATCCAGGAACTCTACAATGGTGGGTACTTTGTAGGGAGCCAGGCTTTGACGGCAGTGGGCAATGATGTCTTCAGTGGTCAGGGTCTCGCCCGGTTTCACCACTACAAAGGCTTTTACGGTTTCACCGCGTTTGGGATCAGGTACTCCTATTACACAGGCTTCTAAAATCTTGGGATGGGCAAACAGGACTTCCTCCACATCGCGAGGATATACATTGAAGCCGCTGCAGATAATCATATCTTTCTTACGATCCACGATGAAAACAAAGCCTTCTTCATCAATGTACCCGATGTCACCGGTATAGAGCCATTCGCCCCGGATGGCTTTGGCGGTTTCTTCGGGGTTCTGCCAGTATTCTTTTATAACCTGGGGACCGCGGCATACAATTTCACCTAATTCGCCTCGTGGCATTACCTTGGTGCCGGTTTCCACGTCTACAATAACTATGTCTGTATCAGGCCATACCAGACCGACACTGCCGTATTTGCGGACATTAAAGGCATTGGCGGTAATAATGTTCAAGGTTTCTGACAGACCGTAACCTTCGATGATATATCCGCCGGTGAGGCGTTCGAATTCTTTCAGGGTTTCTACCGCCAGGGCAGCAGAGCCGCAGAACATACCTTTCAGAGAGCTTATATCAGCCTTGGCTATATCGGGATGGTTTATCAAGCCTATAAGCATAGCGGGAACCGCAGCAAAAATGGTTGGTTTGTTTTTCTGAATTGCTGCCAGCAAGTTGTCGGCAGTGGGTTGGGCCACCAGTACCATGCTGCCGCCGGTATAAAGGTCGACACCGATATTGAAGTTGTAGCCATAGACATGGTTTAAGGGGATAGCAGCCAAGGTCCGGTAATCTTCCTTGGAAACGATGGTGAAACCTCTGGAACTGATGGTGGAGGTTCGAATGGCCTGGGTCATTACCATAAAATTGGTCAGGACGCATCCTTTGGGTACACCGGTAGTACCGCCGGTATACTGCAGCCGGCAAATATCATCACCGGTAACTTCAATATCCGGTTCGGCATTGCTGGCCTTGGCAATAAGTTCATTCAAGTCGTAGATTCCTTCACCAGATTCCACTTCTATTTGCACGCTGGGAACCTGGAAATAGATGACTCTTTTGACTGGGGAATTGGGATCTTTTAATAATTCGATGGCTTTGGAAGCGAATGGAGCCATGACGATAACGGTTTCCGTGCCGCTGTCAGCGAACTGGTGAGCCAGTTCCGGTACAGTGTATAGCGGGTTGGTAGGTACCTCGATCATACCGGTTTTGAATAATGCCTGCACAGCCAAAACGTATTGAGGGACGTTGGGTGCCATGACCGCTACCCGGTCACCCTTTTTTACTCCCAAATCCAGCAGGGCGTTGGCAATGCGGCGGCTCATGTCGTTGCATACTCCATAGGTCAGAACCAGGTCACCCATCAATAAATAGGGTTTGTCAGGCTGTTCTTCGGCCCACTTGTTGAACCACCATTTGGGTGGTTCAGATGGATAATCATAGTGAACAGGGTTCTCTTTGTCCAAACGTGATTCCCAGGTATGCCGCCATTTTGCTGCATCAGCTTCAAATTCTTTTAAGTATTCTTCCATTTAGTTAACCCCCTTATATAATAAATGGATTATTTCAATATTCCCACCCCATGCTGAAAGTGGTGGCAGGAATTAAATCGTTGGGATTATTGAACCATCTTAAATGTGTCTTTGCTAGGAGAGCAGCGATGAGCGATATGTTAACTCAAACCGTTAGTTTGACATAGAGATTGCCACTTGCTGCGCGCTCGCAATGACACATTGGATGGCTTACTTAAATCTGGCCAGGTTTTTAGCCAGGATTTCCTCAGCCTCTTTTACCATTCGGTCCAGCAGCTCCTGGCAGCTCACTACATCGTGGATTAAACCAACGCTCTGCCCCACCATAAAAGCTGCATAATTCACATCTCCGGTCTTATAGGCTTCTTTCATCCTTTGCCCTGTAATATATGGAGCTAATTCGCTCAGCCCACCTCCTTTGCTTTCTATCTCCAGGATTTTGGCAACGGTATCATTTTTCAGGGCTCTTCCCTGCAGGTTAATGCTTTTGTTGATAAGAGTAGTATCCTGTTCCTGGCGATTGATCAGCTCCTTCCGGAAGTTTTCATGAATTTCACATTCCTTGGTAGCTATAAACCGGGTAGCCATCAACACTCCTTCTGCTCCCAGGGCCAGTGCTGCCGCCAGTCCGCGGCCGTCAGCAATTCCGCCGGTGGTTATGACCGGGATAGATACCGATTCTGCGATTCTAGGGGTAAGGACCATAGTGGTTACATCATCGTTTAGGGGATGCCCGCCTTCTTCGATGCCAGCGGCAATCACCGCATCATAGCCGAATTTCTCTATGTTGCGAGCATGTCGTACGGCCCCAACCTTGTGCATGATTTTGACTCCGGCTTCATGTACCATATCAATGTATTTGGTGGCTGGCTTACCGGAAACCTCGATAGCGGTAACTTTTTCCTCGCAGCAGACCCGGAAATAGTCGTCATAAGTTTCCTCAGTGATTCTGAAAGAGGGCAACAGGGTGATATTGACTCCAATAGGTTTGTCCGTCAGTTTCCTGGCTTCCTTGATAGCTGCCCGGAGCTCCTCGCCGGTGTCGTAGTTAGCTGCGGTTATGTTGCCTAAACCGCCGGCATTGGATATAGCTGCGCACAGAGTAGGTGTGGAAAGCCACAGCATTCCGCCGCAGATAATGGGATATTTAATTCCAAACAGTTCCGTGATCCTGGTCTTCATTTAATTCCTCCTTTATTGCTGTATGGTTGTTAACGATTTTTGAATACCGGGGGACGCTTCTCGATAAAGGCCTGTAAGGCTTCTTTCTGGTCTTCTGTTCCACAGCAGTAGGTGGCCTGGGCTTGTTCGAAGAATAGTCCGGCCGCTACACTGCTTTCATTGGCCAGGTTGATGCCCAACTTGGCGAAGCGCAGACCGGCTGGGGGGAAGTTGCACATATTTTTAGCCATTTTGAATGCATAATCGCGGACTTCTTCAGGTTTTACCACTACTTCCACCAGGCCAATACGCAGAGCTTCATCAGCCTTGATCTGTTCACAGTTCATTATCATGCGCTTAGCCTGACCGATACCCACCAGCTGGGTTAAGCGAGTGGTACCGCCATGATCCGGGGATAGGCCAAACCGCACCTCCTGAATGGCGAATTCACTGTCTTCAGCGGCGATGCGGATGTCGCAGGCTAATATTAATTCGGTGGCGATACCGAAACATAATCCATTTACTGCAGCTATTACGGGAATCCCTATTTCCTGCCAGAAGGAGTAGATGCGCTGGTTGCGAAACAGCTTCTCCATTACCAGCTGAGAATTCAAGATACCCAGACTGGAAAAGTGGATGCCGGCCGAAAAATGCTTGCCTTTGCTCTGAATAATCACGGCTCTTAAAGAAGTATCCTGCGCGATTTCTTCTTGGATACGGCCGATATCGTCGATGAGTTCCCAGGTAAAAAAGTTGTAACCTTTGGGATCGGTCAGGCTGATAATGCCGATGTTATCAACCACTTCGTAAGCAACATTAGATGAGAATTCCATAGTAGTCTCCCCTTTCAATCATTGGATAACCAGAGTTAAATCAGACAACGGATAGGCCCGGCAGGTATGAATATAGCCCAGTAAACGATCGGACTGGCGCACTAGAGCACTGCTGGGCTGGAAAACCTCCCCGGCGGTCATCTTGACCCGGCACATGCTGCATTCCCCGGTGCGGCAAGCGCTGGGAACAATTAGGCCTGCCTTCTCCAATGTAGTCAGGACCGGTTCACCTACCCGGGTTTTGATAGTAACTGTCTCTCCGCTGGGGTGTTGCACGTACAGGGTAACCGGTTGATCGGCAGACACGTCCTGTGGCCAGGCGGGATCGTCAAAGACATCGCCCGGAGCGGTAAAAGCCTCACGACGGATAGCCCGGCGTTTCACTCCCAGAGATTCCAACTGGCTGGTGCAGAACTTCTGCATAGCCGAGGGACCGCATATATAGAAAGTTGTTCCCGCGATATCGTCTACCAATTCTTTGATAAGATTGGCATCGATAAGTCCCCTGCGGCCCTGATCATTACTATCGGGTTCGGAAAGAACCAGTTCAAATCTGAAATTAGGATGCCGCTCCACCCGCTGCGCCAGTTCCGGCAAGAATAAGGCATCTTTAACACTGCGACAGCCGTAGAGCAAAAGAATATCCAGATCAAGGTTTTGATCAGTAAAGGTGCGAATCATACTCATAAAAGGAGTAATTCCCGTGCCGCCGGCCAAAAACACCAGCTTTCTGCCATGGAAGAGAGGATTGTAGTAGAAATTACCTAAGGGCCCGCTGGTGGTGAAGGTATCTCCCACCTTTACCTCATCTAAAAGGTAGTTGGAAACAAAACCATCTTTCACTCGTCCCACGGTTAGATCATAATAGGCGGTTTGCGTAGGTGAGGAGGATATACTGTAGGGACGGCTGGTTCGAACCCCGTCAATCTGCACGGACACGCTCAAGTATTGACCCGGCAGGAATGCAGGCAGGGCACGCCCGCTGGCCGTTAAACGCAGGGTTTTGGTATTATCATTTTCAGTAATGATCTCCGAGACGGTCAGTTCCAGTTGCCGGGGATGGAGCCGGTCAATTATCGTCGCTTTCAGACCTTTTTGATTCCGGTAATCCTGGCCATACTTCTGGCAGATTTCCATCTCTCTTTTTATGTCCTGGTAGCCTTTTAATGCATGTCTTATATCTTGGCGTGCACTCATTATTTTCCCTCCCCTAGCTGCTGTAAATAGCGTTTGATAGCTCTGGCGGCAGAACCACCGGACATCAAGGAAGGCTGAAAGCCGCCCGGACCCGACCAGGCTCCTGCCAGTGCCAGGCCTTTAACTGGTGAGGTGGGGGAGACAAAGAAATTGGAGTTTTTGGCGTACTGGTCAAAACCGTAAATAGCTCCTCCTGGAGTATTGAGATAACGCATATGGGTTAGGGGAGTAGCCACTTCAATCTCTTCAATATGATCGCGAAAACCGGGAAATACTTGTTCAACCCGATTCAAAACTCCGTCAGCAGCTTTGAATTTAGCCTGGAGGTATTCCTGCGGTGATAAAGTGAGCCAGGGTCCGGAATATTTTAAATCCACAATACAAACTTGCGATGTACCCGGTGGTGATGCCTGGGGATCATCCAGGTTGTAACAGGACACCAGCATATAATCATCACTGACATCCAGACGGCTCATGGAGGCAAACTGCTTGTCAGTATCGGGGTCGCTGATAATAAAATTGGTGGTATCGGTTATACCTACCTCATGAGGTTCACAGTCCAACCCTACAAACAAGGTAAGGGAGGAGGGCCCAACCGTTTGCCCGCCCAGAATTTTGAACTGTTCTTCAGGAACATGTTCTTCGCCTATTAATTCTACATAAGTGTCAATACTGGAGGCGTTGGAAACCACCGCTTTAGCAGTGATCATATCGCCGTGCTCGGTTTCGACTCCGATCACTCGACCATCCTCAACCAGAATTCTTTTGGCTCCACAGTTGAATCGAGCCTGACCGCTGTTAGCCAGAATATATTCCAAAAGTGCATTGGACATGGCTTGAGAGCCATTACGGATGTAAGCAGGTTTCCAATGCAGGTAGGAAAAATACAAGGTGGCATAATCTATAAAGGGTAATTGTGATAGTGGAACCCCGCTATAGCCCCAATAGATTCCCAGAGCCGCTTTGATCAGCGGGTTTTGGAAATATTCATTCATAACTTGTTCGGTGGGCTGCAATGTGTATTGGGTCATCAAAGGGTATTTCTCAGCACTGGCTTCCGGATCACGCTGGTAAAAAACCGCCGCATATTCAAAAAACGTGCGATATATCAGGTCGATAAAACCTACGATACCATCTTTGTCCTCAGGAAATCGCGCCACTAAGGCTTGAGTGGTGCCTTCCCGGTTAGCGGGGAGAGTTATATCCAACTGCCCGGGCAGAATCAAACGATAGAGGTTTTCCATGTCCACAAATTCACAACGGTCCGGTATTCCAAATTGGCTTAGGAAACCGCGCAAGGGACCCGGGTTGTCAGCCTGGCCGTATCCGCTCAGTTGATGTAAGGCTACCTCGAATTCGAAGCGGCCCCGGCAAAAGGAAGTGGCACAGCCTCCCGGGATATTATGGCGCTCCAAAAGCAGGGTCCTGATCCCGGCTTTGGCCAGACTGGCAGCAGCAGTGAGACCACCGTTGCCTGCCCCGATGACCACTACGTCGAAATCGGTCATGCAAGTCACTCCTGTCATGTAATATGCTTAGTTTGGCTGATTGGGCTTTAGTTTATTAGATAGCAAATTATGTGCCAACTCGATAAAATCCAATAAAACCATTATAAATACCTATATTCCAACAACAAAATATCATGAGCGGCATCAACACGTGGACAATTATGTCTCAATAAAAGACAACATTGACCAAAAAACGGACAACTTTGTCGATCAAGGTTGTAATTTGTACCTCAAAATGTTAAGTTGGGAATAGTTGAAGCCAATTTAAACTAGGGAGTGAAATAGATATTGAATGATACCATTTTGGAAGGGTTGAGCTTTTCAAATTTCATCCGTAATGGGCCTATTATAATGATCATTTACAACCAGGATTTTCAATATGTGTGGACTAACACTGCGTTTCAAAATTATACCGGGTACAGTAATGAAGACGCCCTGCAGATGAAGTTTTGGGAAGTAATTCACCCCGATTACCAAGGAATGATTCGAAGGAATGCCCAGGCCCGGCAACGGGGAGAAAAAGTGCCCAACAGTTATGAATTGAAAATAGTGACCAAAAACGGCGAAGAAAAATGGGTAGACGTATTCCTGTTTGAAGAATGGATGGGAGATCAACAATATGTTATGCTGGGCGCTTATGGCATTACTGAGCGGGTACATGCGCAAACTCAACTGCAGAAAGCTCACGATCACCTGGATCAATTGGTGCAAGAACGTACCAAAGAATTGACCATTTCCAACCAGGCCTTGATGCTGAAAGAAAAACTGCTCATGGATATTATCGGCAACATGTCCGATGGGGTAATTATTATTTCCCGCCAGGGGGGAATTGAATTCATAAATCACACTCTTAAAGTAATGCTGGGGAGGACCTCAACTGATATACGGGAACAGATAAGTTATGAGAAACTGGTAGCTGACAATAAAAACCTGGAAAAGATGCTGACCAAAAAGCAGGCTTTTCGTGATGAAGAAATTGTCCTGACTATTGAAGGAAGAGAAATGCAGTTTCTGGCTACCGGAACTCCTATCGAAGATCCCGACGGTACCACTCACAAGGGGATTTTAATGCTGAAACCCCTGGCAGAAATACATCGATTGGTAAATCGCTACAGCAGTACCCCGGCTCGTTTTTGTTTTGACGATATATTAACCCGCAGCGAGGTCATGCGGGATACCATAGAATTGGCCAAAGCAGCCAGCCAAAACAAGAGCACGGTTCTAATTCAGGGGGAAAGCGGTACCGGCAAAGAAATGTTTGCCCAGTCCATACATAATCAGAGTCGCTACGCAGATGGTCCATTTATAGCTGTCAACTGCGGGGCCATTCCCCGTGAACTGGTAGGGAGTGAGCTGTTTGGCTATGTGGAGGGGGCTTTTACCGGTGCCCGTAAAGGAGGGAGTCCCGGTAAATTTGAGCTGGCCCAGGGAGGAACGCTATTCCTCGATGAGATCGGGGATATGCCGTTGGAGCAGCAGGCCGCACTTTTAAGAGTGTTACAGGAGAAGCAGGTATGCCGCCTGGGAAGCTCTAAAGCTATTCCTATCGATGTCAGAGTTATTTGTGCTACCAACCGTGATTTATATAATGAAGTTCAAAAGGGAACCATCCGCAAGGATTTATATTTCCGGCTTAATGTTATCAGTTTAAGGATTCCTCCGCTGCGGGAACGGCCAGAAGATATTGATTTGCTGTTTAAGCATTTCTTGGTCCAAGGAGATCCTCAATGGCTGGAGCATATCCATGCCATTGACCCTGTTGTCTGGGATCTGCTCAAGCGCTATTCCTGGCCGGGTAATGTACGGGAACTGCAGAACTTCGCGGAAAGAATCCTGTTTACAGTCAAGGACTATACCATCAGACCAGAAGATCTGCCCTCTGAAATTCAGATCTTATATGAAAAAGAGACGGATCGATCCGTCAAGCCCATACCCTTAAAACAGCAGAACATAAAACAGCAGCTGGCGGAAGTGGAGGCCCAGCAGATCAGGACCCTGCTGATGCAGTATAATGGCAATGTGAGCAGGGTTGCGGAGTCCTTAGGCGTTTCCCGCCGAACCGTTGATCGCCGTATTAAAAAATATGGTTTGAAGAAATAGAATAAATAGATACGACAGGGAACAATTTCTCTGTCGTATTGTTTTGGTAGCCGCAAGTAAGATGGTTGTGGGTTAATCTAATTAGAGAGTAGAGCTTTAGCGAGGTGTTGCTAAGCCAAGTACCTATTGTCGCATTAATAATTCTTTAATTGAAGCCATTACTGGATGGGATTATTGCTAGTATAAAGGAGGCAGGAAAATGGATTACCAGCAGATCAAGTACGAAGTTGAAGACCGGATCTTAACCATAACCCTCAACCGCCCTGCACGCATGAATGCCTATACCGAGGTGATGCGTGAGGAATTGATTGATGCTATTAACTGTGCTGAAGCTGATGATGAGGTGAGAGCGATTATTGTTACCGGAGCTGGCCGGGCATTCTGTGCAGGAATGGATTTGGGTGATAGGGGAGCTACCTTTGATTATACCTGTGTGCCGCAGGATGAGCACCGGGACGGCGGGGGATTAATAGCCCTGCGCATGTACCGCTGTACCAAACCGATTATTGCTGCGATTAATGGCGCAGCCGTGGGTATAGGATTAACCATGACCTTGCCTATGGATATTCGCATAGCTGCCCATACAGCTAAAATGGGTATTGTCTTTGCCCGGAGGGGAATAGTGGTGGATGCCTGCAGTTCTTGGTTTTTGCCCCGGGTGGTAGGCATCAGCAAGGCGCTGGATTGGTCGATGACGGGAAGAGTTTTCTCCGCCCAGGAAGCTTTCGAGAGCGGATTGGTAAGTCAACTGGTGGAACCTGACCAGGTTATCCCCGCAGCCCGGGCGGTTGCTTCAGAAATTGCCCGTTATTCTGCTCCGGTTTCGGTAGCTCTTATACGGCAGTTAATGTGGAGTATGCTGGGGGCATCTCATCCCATGGAAGCTCATCGCATAGAGTCCAAAGGATTTCACTACCTGGGGCAGCGGGCTGATGCGGCTGAAGGAATCAACGCCTTTTTGGAGAAAAGAGATCCCCGCTTTTCTATGAGTCCCTATAAAGACATGCCGGATTTTTATCCCTGGTCGACGGAACCCCCCTTTAAGGGTTGAACAGGTTTTCTGCAGCTGGCAAGCGGATTAATATTCAGTTCCTTGTTCCCGAGCGGAGACGCTTGCCAGCATATCCGCTAAAACCTTGGCCACCTTCTGAAAGTCAACACTGTTTTGATCCAGCAAATACTGTATAGTGAGGCCATCAATAACTGCCAGGATTACTCCTCCCAGACTAGCCAGGTTATCGGGATCGCTGATAGCGAACAGGGCGGAAATCTGCCGGGCAATTAGTTCTCTCCAGGTCTGGTATTTGACTAAGAAACGGTCCCGCATTTCCTCATTGCTCAAAATGGCTTCCTGGAACAAGTAGATATTCATGCGACTGGTATTCTGATCTTTGATTAGCTTTTCCAGTGTTCGCTGTAAGAGCTTAACTTTATCCCCATTGCTGTGACGGGGTATGCCAGCTATAATCGAATCGGTCAGATGGGAAAAATGCTGTTCCAGTATATCGTAAATTAGTTCATCTTTGCTTTTATAGTAATAGAATAAGGTACCCTGGCTAATACCAGCCGCATGAGATATATCGGCTAAAGTAGTCTGTTTGACTCCTTTTTCGGCAATTAGATTCCGGGTAACGGCGAGTATCTTTTCGCGCGTTGAAACTTTCTTCGTAACGGCATTATTTTTCAACTTTGGTTCCTCCATAGCAGCATTTCTACAACAGTATACTACATGACATACCTGGCTGCACCGGCTATCTTTGTCTGTGAAAGCGTAAAAAGCGCATTTTCTGTGAACATAATCGGGCATATAACCGACTATAGCCATTATAATAAAATAATAACTAAATCCCGAAAAATAAGGGAATATAAAATGCTTGCTGATTTTGAATAAATTCCCTATCATATAATTAAATCGGGTGAATGACCGACATTTTAAATGTGGGTGACCCAAAGGGAAGGAAGGGATTACAGTGGAAACTTACAGGTTCGATAAGTCCTATGAGATGTTTGAACAGGCGAAAAAGTATGTCCCCAACGGGATTTATGGCCCCAGAAGTCCGCTAGGGTTAACCTTTGGATCTTATCCCTGTTTCCTGGTTAAAGGCAAAGGCAGTCATATCTGGGATGTGGACGGGAACGAATATATAGACTATATGTGTTCGTTCGGTACCAACATAATCGGCCTCTGTAATGAAGAGGTAGATGCTGCTGCCCGGGAGCAGATGGAAAGAGGAGATGCCTTTACTCTGCCCAGCAATCGCTGGAATGAAATGGCGGAATACCTGGTTAACCTAATTGATGGCCAGGATTGGACCGCCTTTGCTAAAAACGGTTCGGATGTTACCACCTATGCCATTACCATAGCCCGGGGATATACCGGCAAGAACAAGATTATCATGGCCAATGGTGCTTACCACGGAGCTCATTTCTGGTGTACCCATGCAGTTTACGGGATCCCTCCGGAGTATAAATCCCATATCCTGCATTTTGACTATCCTAATCTGGAACAGCTGAAAAACTTGGTGGCCGAAAACAAAGATGATGTAGCCGCGATAATCCTTACCCCTCATCATCATCCGGCGGGCAGTGATCAGTATTTGCCTGATGCCAGCTATTATGCGGAGATTAAAAAGATTTGCCAGGAAAATAAGATACTGCTGATATTTGATGATATCCGCTGCGGTTTCCGGCTCAATATACATGGATCTCATGTATATTACGGAGCTGATCCAGACATGATTTGCTTCGGTAAAGCTATGGCCAACGGGTATCCCATATCTGCAATCACCGGCAAAGAATACTTGAAAGAAGCAGCGGCAGCTACCTACTTTACTGGCACTCATTTTTTCAGTGCGGTACCTATGGCCGCTTCCTTGGCTTGTATGAAGATAATTGAGAGAGATGGAATCATACCTAAGATATATGAACTGGGTATCAAACTGCAAAAGGGTGTGGAGGAGCAAGCCCGCAGCATGGGTATAGAGATCAGCTATACCGGACATCCTGCTATGCCTTTTATGAGATTTATAGGAGATGCAGATCTTTCCTACAATCGCTTCTTCTGCGGTGAAGCCGCTAAGCGAGGTGTTTTCTTGCATCCTCATCACAACTGGTTTATCTCCGGGGCTCACACTGAGGCCGACATAGACCGCACCCTGCAGGTGACTGAGGAATGCTTCCGCCTGACTAAAGAGAAGTTCTATAAATAGGTCCCGGACCAGTGCATGAGGGACGGGGATTGTGTGATAGTTCCGCCTGAATCTAAAGCTAAAACCGAATAAATATCTGAATACGGATCAGATCAGGTTGAAGGTTAATTTAATAAAGAAGATGATGTTAATAGAAAGGCTAACTGGAACGGTTCCCTGTTAATTAGACAGGTGAAAAAACGAGCTATTTTGCTGGGCTCCATGAGACGGGGCCCAGTTTTTTGTGCAATTCTCGAGCAACTAGCAAGCCAAAATGGATGAGTACGGAATACCTCAATCCACAACGATTTTCCGTACCTGGAAAGAGGAGGCCCGCCAGGGGAAATGAGGAGATCAGATGCAGCCTAATGACAGCCAAAAACCTAAACCCGGAACCAATTTCCT
>JAKPGY010000192.1 GCA_029550685.1 Bacillota bacterium | reverse complement strand
CTTTGGAAGCATTCTTGGCAGTAAACCGGTCGACCTTCCACAGGACGGAATGGGACCTCAGTTTCAGCTCCACATTCAGCACAAACGGCGGCAAACATTTCACGCGGAGCCCGGTTGCCAGTGCGGCTGTTATTGCGGCGGTTGGTACGACATTCCCGGCAGCGTTTGGGCTCATTTTCAAACCCTTTCTCGGCGAAGAATTCCTGTTCACCAGCGGTGAAAATGAACTCCTGGCCGCAATCCTGGCACACTAATGTTTTGTCTTCGAACATCTAATAGGATCCCTCACTTTTTTTGGAGATTAAGGCAAATCCCCGGTCAAGACCGGTTCCTCGGCCCGTATTCTCAATTATATACGTCACATAACAAAATAGCAAGGAAATCACTATAGGGTTGACATTAACCCCATCTCATCGACTGAGCTCTGTCAAACTAGGTTAGTTTTGGGGGTTGCTGCCCTTCTGATAGGCTTGTTGGGCCCGTTGCCGCGTAGTGCGAGGGCGCTGGCGGGAAGAAAGCTGTTGGCTTAACAGATCTTGAATGCTCTTATCCACTGTTTCTATTTGCTGCAGCAGCTGAGCAATTTCTTTAAGTACCTGACTTAATTCCTCAACCTCGTCAATATTTCCAGTTGACCTGACACTGCTGAGATTGAAAGTGGTTATCCCTGCAGATTGACAGAAAGAATCCTGCCATACCTGGTTCTGGTAGTTTAAACTGTTAATCTCATCCATCAGATGATGGCGTTCAGCAAGAATGTTATCTGCAGGCAGTTTTTTTTCTACCAATTCTAACTGTTGTCGGGCCAGTTCCAGCATGTAATAATACAAACTCATTTGTTCCCTGTAGTTGTTAATAATATCGGCTATAGAAATGCCTTTCATCGCCGGCATCCTCCCAACCGGTACCTAGCGTTTGCGGTCAAAAAACCAGGCCTCTGTGGGCTCATCCTGCCCACCGTAAGCCCGGCTAGCTTTTTTCATATCCTGCATCTTGATTAGCTTACTGCTGGTCGCTTCCAGGATCTCCTTCAATCTTTTCTGACTTTGGCTGTCAAGACTTAGAATGCGTTTTAATATATCCTCAGTATTTTCCTCCTCAGCTAGGGCTGTTTTTTGCTCAGTACTTAAACCGCTTAACAACTCATCAAGTTGGTTCATGCATTCCTGTCGCTGATTGATAAGTTCATCCAAGGGCCCCAATATCTCCTCTATGGATTGCTTGGATTCAACCAACTTCACCTGTTGAAGGGCCAATTTTTCTATTTGCTCATACAGCTGTATTATTCTTTGTCTAATATTCTTCATAATTATTGCCTAACCCAT
>JAKPGY010000175.1 GCA_029550685.1 Bacillota bacterium | reverse complement strand
AGGGAGTGAAGGTAATGCCTGTTTCCTTTTTTCTGCCAATTAAGAATGTCTATATTGCTTCAGCTTATCCAGACCAAAACTTTGCCAACCGCAATCAGGGAGATGTTTTATTTGTAGGTTCTTTTACCGGTGCTGACGACATATACAGAAGCGTGCTGGAATTTGATCTGTCTGATCCAAACCACGGAATTCCTCCGAACAGCACGATAGAACGTGCTGAGTTGCTTTTGTCAATGTATCGAAATGATAACCCTGGAACAGCACGAGTGGAGGTCTTTATCCTAGACGACGCTTTTGATGAAAGAACGGTTACTTTTAATACCAGCCTCTCCACCAGGCCTGCTGGAGTGAGTATCGTGCCCGAGGCTGCACCGGATTTGGTTATAATCGATGTTAGTGAGCTGGTACGAACATGGTATGAAGGTGGTATACTAAAAAATGTTGAGCTGCGAGGATTGGAAGACAATAATAACAATATTATCGGCTTTAGAAGCACCCGCTTTTCGGATAGTGCTGTCTGGCCGCGCTTAAGAGTAGTCTGGTCCAAGGGAACAGTTTCCGATACAGTTTTTGAAGTACTAAATGGGGCGCCCAGAACATCCAGATTAATCGCTATGCGCGGAAAGGACCAAGCGACATTCCTCATAAGAAATAGTACTAACGGAACTCTCCAAGGCAGTATTTTACTGATAAACTCGGGATCAGATCCGATCAGCGACCCTTCCACTGCGTTCAGCATACCGGCAGGGCAGGACTGGGTAATTAATTATACAGCGGCGGTGGACTTTCTGCAGATTGGCTTTACCGCAGCAGGAAGCGAAGGTTTTTATGTAGTGGATTCCAAAACCCGGGATGAATAAAAACGGCATCATAACTACAAAATTAACAATAACTAAGTGCACCGGAATTACTCCGGTGCATTAGAGTGTCAAAAAAAGTATATTAGAGGTTTGACGTTCGAGATTGCCACGCCCCTCTGGGGCTCGCAATGACACATAAGACGGCCTTCTGGTGTGTCATCGCGAGGAGCGCAGCGACGTGGCGATCTCCTTTATTGGCAACTTTATTGACAGTCTGGTGCACCGGAATTTCTCCGGTGCATTTTTATGTGTGCCCGGCATGGGTGCTGTCTCTAGGGTGAAAGTCCCGAACGACGAAGGTAGCAGTAGTCGTTAGCTTAAGGCAAGGGTGTCCACCGCGAGGTGGAATCTGAAGGAAGCCGGCGGCAAACCTCCGGCCCGA
>JAKPGY010000165.1 GCA_029550685.1 Bacillota bacterium | reverse complement strand
TGGCAATTCATATGGCTTAAATCGATTCTTTGCGCAACTGAGTCGGCCCGGGATTCAACTGAGCTAACAAAAAAAGAAACCAAACTATTGGAGAGAGTTCCATAAAGTGGGAAAGGCCCACATTGACTTGACACAAACTTTTGAGTAAGCAGCGTTTACACACGCACCAGATTATGCTACAATGATTGAGTTAAACACCCATAAGAATCTATTATTAAAGCAGGGTTTTATTTGAGTTATGCTCACAGATTCCCAGGATATTACCCGGTTGTTAAATATTTGAAAGGAGACTTCACCCGTGGGAGTTCCTAAATTCGACATCAATGAAGAAGAGATTAAAAAATGGCTCAATCATATTGCTCTGATTTGCTTGAGCGAAGAATTCCAAACCTTGAAATCAGAATTAGAAACCATCTATTGCCAGTCGAATGTGGAAAACTTCAGGTTGACTGCCTTTCAGGATGCCCTGTATGCCTTTATAGCCCAGGAGGAAGATGAACGGGCCTGCGCGCTCCATGCCCACTAGGAGTTAACCAGATGAGGGTAATTATCACTGAGCATGCTCGCAAACGCTTACGGGATATGAGACAGGACAAGATCCTGGTTTCAGATATAATTAATGCAGCCAGTGGAATTCCCGGGCGCATTCCTACTGCCACCCGTTTCAGGGGATTCCTGGCAAAATCAGGCCGGGTTTTTGATATTGTTGCCAAGGATATACCGGGCGGACGCCTGGTTATAACCATAATTGGAAAGTAATATCAGGTTAAACTGTAAGCTAGGGAATTCGTTCTCCGGCGGTTAACTTGGCTTACAGCGCTTATGCTGAGAAAAGGAGGTGAGCACCATGGCTCTAACCAAGGAACAAAAAAGTAACATTATAACTAAATACAAGCTTCACGAAAACGATACGGGTTCCCCGGAAGTTCAAGTGGCAATTTTGACGGAAAGAATCAACACCCTTACACAACACCTGAAGCTTCACAAGGGCGATCATCATTCCCGCCGGGGGTTGTTAAAAATGGTTGGTCAGCGCCGGGCTATGCTCAATTATTTGAGAGACCGGCACTTTGACAGGTACCGTGCCTTAATTGAAAAGCTTGGCTTGCGCAAATAACTTTGCGAAGAAGCGGGTACGACCCGCTTCTTGCATGTTTGGGGTTATGGGTATTTTTTTAAATAATAGAAGGATATAATATTAAAATGTAGAAATATTAGTATTTATGGATTTTTTCTACTTAGGAGGTATAACCCTTTTATGTCTGCTTCTCCCGTAATTAGAAAGGAAATAATTGTTGGTGGCCGCCCCATGATTCTTGAAAGCGGACGGCTCGCAAGACAGGCAGGTGGTGCGGTTTTCGTCCAGTACGGGGATACAGCAGTTTTGGTCACTGCCACTATGGCCAGTAATATCAGGACGGGTATTGACTTTTTTCCCTTGACCGTAGACTACGAGGAAAGGTTTTATGCTGTTGGTAAAATCCCCGGTGGTTTTATCAAAAGGGAAGCCCGCCCCAGTGAGAAGGCCATTTTATCCGGAAGGCTCATCGACAGGCCAATTAGACCATTATTTCCAAAAGAATTGCGCAATGAAGTTCAGGTCATCGCCACGGTCATGTCGGTAGACCAGGACCACGCCCCTGAAATTGCCGCTATGGTCGGCGCATCCGCAGCGCTACATATTTCGGAAATACCCTTTCAGTATCCAATCGGCGGTGTTATTGTCGGCCGCGTTGACGGGCAGTTTATGATTAATCCCACCTTGGCCCAATCGGAAAAAAGCGACTTGCATCTTGTGGTTGCAGGAACTAAAGAAGCTGTTATGATGGTTGAGGCAGGCGCAAAAGAGGTGCCGGAACAGGTTATACTTGAAGCCATTGCTTACGGCCATGAGGTAGTTAAGGAAATTGTGGACTTTATCGAAGACTACCGTGAAGAAGCCCTTTCTATGGGATTGGCCAAGGAGAAAATACAAATCGAGGTACCTCTACCTGATCCAGCCATGATTGAGGCCATAACAGCCGTCGCCACTGAAAAAATTGATGCGGCACTGAGGCGCTGCAGTGAGGAAAGACTTTCCAAACAAGACAGGGATACCTACCTGGACAGTGTTAAAAACGAGATTGTTGAGCAGTTCCTGGAACAGTATCCAGAAGAAGAAAGCGCTATCAGGCAACAATTAAACACCATCGAAAAGAATCTTGTGCGACAGATGATTGTCCAGGAAGGCCGGCGCATCGACGGCCGCGCCTTGAATGAGATCCGGCCCATATCAGTGGAAGTGGGAGTACTCCCCCGTCCTCACGGTAGCGGTTTATTCACCCGTGGCCAGACGCAAATACTCTCAGCAGTAACCCTGGGCACCGTATCGGAGGAACAGATCCTGGACGGCCTGGGCGTAGAGGAATCCAAGAGATTCATGCACCATTATAACTTTCCTCCTTTCAGTGTTGGCGAGACAAGGCCCATCCGCTCCCCCGGACGCAGGGAGATCGGCCATGGAGCCCTTGCAGAACGGGCATTATCAGCGGTTATTCCCGGTGAAGAAGTCTTCCCCTACACTATCAGAATTGTTTCTGAAGCCTTGGAATCCAACGGTTCCACATCAATGGGGAGCGTTTGCGGCAGTACCCTGGCCTTGATGGATGCCGGTGTTCCCATCAGTGCGCCGGTTGCCGGTGTGGCAATGGGACTCATTAAAGAAAAAGACCAATACAAGGTACTTACAGATATCCAGGGGTATGAGGACCACCTGGGAGATATGGACTTCAAAGTAGCCGGCACAATGAAAGGGATTACTGCTCTTCAGATGGATATAAAAATCCCGGGCATTGGTCTGGAAGTGTTTGAGCAGGCTTTGGCTCAGGCCTATGAGGGCCGCATGGAGATCATGAAAAAAATGCTGGACGTTATCCCCGCACCCAGGCCGGAATTATCCCCCCATGCGCCCAGAATTATTCACACCATCATTGACCCGGATAAGATCAGGGACGTCATTGGGCCCGGCGGTAAGATTATCAAAAAAATCATTGAGGAAACAGGTGCAGAAATCGACATCGAGGATGACGGTAGGGTCTTTATCGCAGCAGTGGACCAGGAGAAGGGAAAAAGGGCCCTGGAGATAATCGAAACTCTCACCAAGGAAGTCCAGGCTGGCGAACTCTATCACGGCAAGGTTGTAAAAATAACAGATTTTGGAGCTTTCGTGGAAATCATCCCCGGTGTAATGGGTATGTCCGGAAAGGAAGGCCTTGTTCATATATCCCAGTTAGCCCACCACAGGGTCAATAAAGTTGAAGACGTAGTTAAAGAAGGAGATTCAATCCTGGTGAAAGTGATTGGTTACGATAATCAAGGCCGTTTAAAGCTCTCCAAGAAAGAAGCTTCACCCCCTCCGGTAAGCGCGACTC
This sequence comes from Bacillota bacterium, assembly GCA_029550685.1. Taxonomy (GTDB): domain Bacteria; phylum Bacillota; class Syntrophomonadia; order Syntrophomonadales; family Syntrophomonadaceae; genus DTU018. The sequence goes on along the minus strand of JAKPGY010000165.1, from coordinate 6,071 downwards.
ATAAAGAGGACAGGCCTGGAAGGTCGCACAGGCGCAGAGGTGCAAATCATTAAACACAAAAACAAAAAGCATACTTCTGTTTTTCCACCAACTTCAAGAAACAATACACAAAAAACCTCGTAGAAGAGGTTTTTTATTTGTCCTCTTCAGCATACGGATTTAAATGCCTGCTTTAATTCATTCAAGGAAATACCACTAATCAGAACATCTTCACCTCCTGCTGGTGGGTTAGCGCCATGGGATATCGATAACTATGAAAATATTACCGATCAAGTACAAATTAAGACCCCATCCATTGGAGTATCAATGATTGTTGTGATGGCCTGGATTCACTGGCCATACCATGCCCCCAGGAGGTTTTACGCCGTTTTTATCAGCTTAACGGCAGCGGGTAACGCTGTCTTTTTTATATGTCAGGCTCTGAGAGTTTTTAATATAATTCCGGCCAGTGCCACATAGGTTTTACTGAGGATGTACTAAAGGGGGATTTTTGTCCATGCGCTTTCAACCCTTCCGGAAAAACAGGATCCTGGCTCTGGTAATAATCCTGACAGCGTTAATTGGGGCAGTGTTTTATTTGAACAGGCCGCTGCCTGAACCGGTAAAAGCTGCCATGGCCCCCGTTTACCGGGGCAATGAACATGAAAAAAAGGTAGCCCTGACCTTCAATGTTGTATGGGGAGAGGAATACATCCCACAGATCCTTGATACTCTAAAGAGAAATGGGGTTACAGCCACTTTCTTCATCGGAGGTCAATGGGCTGAAGATTTTCCACTTTTAACCGCCAGGATAGCACTGGCCGGGCACGAAATCGGCAACCACGGTTATTCACACCCGCACCCGGACCAATTGTCGATCTCTGCTAATCTAGAAGAAATAAAAAAAACAGATGACATCCTGTTCAGGTTGACTGGTTTTAAACCATCGCTGTTCGCCCCGCCCTATGGCGAGAGAGGGGATGCTGTTTTAAAAGCGGCTCACGAAGCAGGTTACCGGACCATCCTGTGGAGCATTGACACCATCGACTGGCAACGCCCCGAACCTTCCATCATTACCCGCCGGGTAACCGAAAAAATACATAACGGGGCTATAATCCTGATGCATCCCACGGCTCCAACTGTCAAGGCCTTACCGCAGATAATTCTGGAATTAAAAAATATGGATTACGAAATGGTAAGCGTTTCCACACTTTTGCAAGGCCTGCAAACAGCTGATGGTAATCATAATTAAAAGACGGGTAGACAGGGTGATTTAATATATATCCAGGGGTAGGCTGGAAACCAGATCAAAACGTTATGGGTTTATCCTGTATCTGAAATGGAAACTATATTCTGGTAACCAGCCTATCTTTTCAACCCCAGGAAACGGGGTAAATCAGGTTCATCCTGTTAAAATAGTGTTTATCAATATTTTGGCCTGCTAAAAAGGAATTATCCAGTACTTAACGAATATCTTGGAGGATTGTATATAGAGGAGGTAGCTTAATGTTTCAAAAGGTCACCCTGGAAAACGATGTACATATCCTGACAGAAGCTGTTCCACATGTCCGTTCTGTAGCTGTAGGTTTTTTTGTTGATGTCGGCTCACGCTACGAGCCTCCAGAAATAAATGGGGTATCGCATTTTATCGAACACATGATGTTCAAGGGCACAGAGCGGCGGACAGCCAAGGACATTGCCGAAACCCTTGATGCCGTAGGTGGTCAGTTAAATGCATTCACAACCAAAGAATATACCTGTTACTACGCCAGGGTCCTGGACGAGCATTTCGATCTGGCTGTTGATCTTCTAAGTGATATGATCTTTGCTTCCAAATTTGATATAAATGATATCGATCGGGAGCGAAATGTGATCATTGAGGAAATTAAAATGTATGAAGACGCTCCCGATGAACTGGTCCATGATCTGTTTGCGTCTACGATATGGGATGGGCATGAGCTGGGCAGGCCCATCATTGGAACAAGTGAAGTAATTGCTGGTTTGAACAGAGCTGATCTTTTGGATTTTTACAGGACCCACTATACTCCGAACAAAATCATTGTGGCCGTGGCTGGTAACATAAGTCATGAACAAGTTGTGGAAAAGCTGCGCAGTATCTTCGAAACAAAAAGAGGTACGACCAATCCCAGGCTGATGACCGCCCCTTTGCCCAGTAGCAAAATTATGTGCCGTTATAAGGATACTGAGCAGGTTCATCTCTGTGTGGGCACACCCGGCTTAAAACTGGCTCACGACAGAAATTATTATACCTTCCAGCTCATAAACACCATCCTGGGTGGGGGCATCAGTTCGCGGCTCTTTCAGGAGATCAGGGAAAAAAGAGGGCTGGTTTACTCTGTTTATTCTTATCATACGTCCTACCATGATACAGGACTTTTTTGTATCTACGCCGGCCTGAGCAAAGAGAATATGGAGCAGGCGCTGGAACTAATCATCGCTCAAATTAGGGATATGCAAAGGAATAGCGTGAAAGATGAGGAACTGCAGAGAGCCAAGGATCAATTAAGGGGAAACCTGCTGCTCAGTCTGGAAAACGTGAGCACAAGAATGAGCAGGTTGGGAAAATCAGAGTTATACCTGGGTCAAGTAATTCCACCGGAAGAAATTGTAGCCAGGGTAAATAAAGTAACTGCGGTTGAAATCCAGGAACTGGCGAAAGAAATGCTGAAACCGGAAAATTTTTCTCTTGCTACTATAGGCCCCTGGGAGGATAACGGAAGTTTTACCAGGTTGCTGGAAAATCTGTAGATAACTCCGGAAAACCAGGTTTAAGCCCAACTTAAGAAATAAAGCACCCCGTAAAATAATACCCGGGCCTTTTTGGTTCATTGGAGGATTTTATGGAACAAACAATGGTCATTAGGGTTAAAAAATACTCGGAAAGTATAGGTAAAAACATAAATATTCCAGAATACGCCACAGCAGGGTCTGCCGGCCTTGATTTGCCAGCCTGCCTTGAAGAACCATTGATTTTACCACCGGGGGCGCGGGCAAAAATACCCACCGGCATCGCCATTGAGCTCCCGCACAGGCATGTGGCCGGCCTGATTCTCCCCAGGAGCGGCCTGGCCACGAACCACGGCATAACTCTGGCAAACGCCGTAGGCTTGATTGACAGCGATTATAAAGGGGAAATATTTATCGCAGTAGTGAACCAAAGCGAGCGTGAATACACCATTAAGCCTGGAGAAAGGATTGCTCAGCTGGTATTTATCCCTGTTTATCATGTCTCTTTAGAAATAGTGGAAGAACTGGGTAAATCCTCCCGGGGCACGGGGGGTTTTGGTTCCACAGGGCGAATCTAGGCCAGCTAATTTAAACTCCAGACTCCCGCATAACATTTCTGCTTACTGAAATTATTAGCTTACAGACACCGCGCCTACATCATGTTCTCTGGCCCAAATCCTTTTTAAGGCATAAATTGATCATATTTCCTGCCTGTCCATCATAAAATTTCTCAAGGAGTGAGAGAGATGACAGGCAGTTTGATTTTCGGAGCGGTAGTTTTATTACTTATAGTTATCTCAGTTCGGGAAAGGATTCGGCAGCGCCTGCACAGGGAGAAAGACTGGAGCTTTATTGGGGAGGGAAAAGCCAGTCCCCTCTCCGAGGCACTGACCAACTTAATTGGCGTAGCCGGTGGTATTTATCTAACTCTGGTGGTTCTAACTGAATTCCTGGAACTGCAGCTCCCGGAACTCATTAATCTGTTTGGAATCAGCCTGGAACCCCTGGCAGCTGTGTCGATTTTTATGGCTTTAGTCCAGCCCTATTTGCAGAGGGTGTTAAATGCCTGGCGCAGGCTTTAACCAGCAAAGCAACTCTCATTTCTTGCCTAATTCCCTTTAAAGGCTTTATTGTACCAGCCAGGAAGGAGGCGATAGCCGGTGAGGCTGGGAGAGTTAATGGGCAAAGAGATTGTGAACATCTATAACGGAGCACGCCTTGGCGTTGTAGGAGAATCCGATCTGGCCATTGATCTCGAAACCGGGGAAATACGCTCTATAATTGTTCCCAGGAAGAATGGTATTTTAAGTTTCTGGCTGGACCGGCAGCAGCTGATCATCCCCTGGGAAGCAGTCCGCAAGGTAGGTTCAGAGGTAATTATTGTGGAACTGGACCAGACAAGCCCCGGCTATAGAAAATTCTCATTCTAACCGGCTCCTGCCTGCATTTTAAACCAGTTGTATGTAGTAATGAATGATTGATTAATTAAACCACAAGCCAAAAGAATCCCCCGTCTTTGCCTGCAATGCACGGGTTTCTTTTGGCTTTATTTTACGCTCAAATCTTTTACGACTGCCTGAATGAATTAATGAAAAAAGTACATTTACAGAAATCCCAGTGTTATTGGCAGGCTCCTGTTATACCTTTATCGGTTCTAGCTTATTCGCGGAATATTATTGGAGCCTGTACAGCTTTTAAAAGGGAAGGGTTATGAAGGCAACCCCTGATTGACATACTAAAACCAGGCTAAATATTAAAAAACTACGGAGGAGCGTTATGGCCCGCCAGCAAAGGATCGAGCTGATTCGAAGCATTTCCGAGTTGAGAGGCTCAGTGGTGATCTGTTACATCACCGGAGACCGGGAAAACGTCAGTACAAGAATAGCACCGGATGTGACCCAGGTGTTTTACAGGCACCTGGAGATGTATGGTAACTGCCAGCAAATAGACTTGTTTCTCTATACCCGTGGTGGGGATGTGCTCACGCCCTGGCGCCTGGCCCACCTGATCCGGGAATACACTCCCCGGTTTAATGTACTCGTTCCTTATCGCTGCTACAGCGCAGGAACATTGCTCTGCCTGAGCGCTGATGAAATTGTGATGGGTAAGATGGGTGAACTGGGACCCATTGACCCCAGCGTAGTCAATGCGTTTAACCCTCAGGACCAGAACAATCCTTCTGCCCGGATCCCCGTCAATATCGAAGACGTCTACTCATATCTGGCCTTAGCCGGGGAAAAGGCCGGGGTATGCAGCAATGACCAGCAGGTGAAAGCTTTTACCCTGCTGGCTGAGCGTATACACCCCCTGGCCCTGGGCAATGTTCACCGTAATTACATGCTCATACGTTCCCTGGCTAAAAGACTTCTGGCAATGCACCAGCAACCCTTGAAAGAAGGCAGGATTGAACACATTGTGGATAACCTGACCGAAAAGCTCTACGCCCACAATCATATGATTCCCAGGCGGGAGGCAGCAGAAGAAATTACCCTGGCAGTTAAGATTCCCGACAGTAAGCTGGAAGCTTTAATGTGGTCCCTATACCAGGATTACGCAAATGAATTATCCCTGACAGAACCCTTCAATCCCGCCGAACATCTAAGGGGAGCAAAAAGTGAATTCGAAGTGATAGGTGGTTATGTGGAATCCTTAAAAGGAGTAGACGCCTTTGTTTTTTCCGGAATCATTGAAAGACGGGATTATCCTGAACCCGGTCAGGTTCATGTAAGCATTTTAAAGCAGGGATGGAAAACACTAAGCCCCTGACCACTCCGGTAAGGTGCAGTACATGTGTTCAAAAGAATTAAAGACAGGAGGTTTTCTCTGTGGAAGAACACCAAACTTTCTTTAAGAGCAGAAAGGTAAGTTTTAGCTACCCGTCAGATGATGTGAAATACTACCTCATAACAGGTGATTCGGGATATCCTCTGGCAGATTTCGTTTTCCCCGGTATTCCTGCAAAAAATAAAACCAGCTTTGTGGTTCCAGAAAGAATTACAAATACAGCTTACCCAATCCAGGAATCCCAGAGTAATTCTCTATAAATAAGCTTAAATGTCTTGAAAGTCTTAGCATCCTCCAACTGGTAACCATAACTGCAATGGCTGAACTCACTATAACACAACCCTTCACTAATCAAGTTTTCTTATAACAAATGAGATAGTATCCTATCTTCTCTGGAAACTCAAAAGGATACCACCAGCGGTTAGTGTAAAGTTATTGTAGGAGTTTTACAGACAAAAAGAGAAGATATCACCGTCCTGCCAAGGACGAGTAATCTCCGAAAAGACTACTCGAGAGGTGATATCTTCATGGAAATAATTCGATCCCTCAACCCCATTCTC
>JAKPGY010000161.1 GCA_029550685.1 Bacillota bacterium | reverse complement strand
GAATATTCATAAGTGACTTCTCCTCTCACGGGTTATTTGTTAGTCACTTATTAATTCGACAAAATGGGGGGTGAAGTCCTTTTTCTGTGCGACTAAAACCCCGATATTTTCAGCCTTAGGTATTATGCAAAAGTCTCATATAGAAGGAGATGCCCTGGAAAAAATGTTAAGGAAAATTGGATGGACACTGGCCGGGGTGGTACTGTTTGCAGTTTTCTTCCTGGTAGGTATTTCACTGACCCAGACCACTCCCCGTTTGATACTGGCTGCTACTGGTCTAAATGACTGGGAGTATTATCCGGCCCAGGCTACCACCATCTATTACCGGAATGGAGAGCCAATGGCCCAGATTGGTTACCAGCGTACCAACGTTCAAGACTTTCCTGTCTTTTTGAAAGATGCTGTGGTAGCTGTAGAAGACCGGCGTTTTTACCAGCATAATGGTCTGGATACTAAAAGCATTGGCCGTGCTATATATATCAACCTTCTGGAAGGCAGCCGTGCTCAAGGGGGCAGTACTATCACCCAGCAATTAGCCCGTACTATGTTTTTGACCCAGGAAAAGACTTTTACCCGCAAGATCAAGGAAGTATTTCTAGCGGTTGCCCTGGAAGAAAAGTTCAGCAAAGATGAGATATTAACCATGTATCTTAATGAAATCTATATGGGCCGGGGCTGTGCGGGTTTAGCTTGTGCTGCTCAGGCTTACTTTAATAAAGATATATGGTCCCTTAACCAGGCGGAAATCTGTTTACTGGTAGGATTAATTCAGTCTCCCGAACATTATAATCCTCAGACAAATTGGGAAGGGTTAAAGCTGCGCCAGGAAACGGTAATAAATGTACTGGTGGAACAGGGCTTGCTGGATTCAACTCAGGCTGACCAGCTAAAGAAACAAACTATTACCATAGTCGAAGCTCCTACCCGCCAGACCCGTCATCCCTACCTGGTGAACTACATAGTATGGAAAATGGAAAATCTGGTGGGCAAGGAACGTTTGTACCAAGGAGGACTGTCAATTTACACTACCATTGATCCCATCATGCAAAACCAGGCCGAAACGGCGCTGACTAATAATATGCGCAGTATCGGTTGGCGGGGAATCAAGGCCAAAGACGGAGCTTTAATATCACTGGACCCGGCCACTGGGGCGGTCCAGGCTTGGGTGGGGGGAGCTGATTTTAGTAAAAATCAGCTTAATATGGTGATTCGACCCCGGCAACCTGGTTCAGCCATTAAGCCGCTCTACTATGCTGCTGCCATCAACGAAAGGCTGATCAATGCAGATACGGTTATTAACAATAAGCCCCGGGATTTTGGAGGTTACCAGCCCACCAACAGCAATACCTGGGCGCCTGATGAAGTTACAGTTAGTGAGGCTCTGGCTCGCTCCTACAATGTGGCCTCTGTAGAGATATTAAACAAATTAGGACTGGAAAAAGCTTTTCAATATCTGAAATCATTCGGTGTTACCAGTTTGGAAGAGGATGATCGCCATTTGGCCCTAGGTTTGGGAGGAATGAAGCAGGGAATTTCCCCGGCGGAAATGGCAGCTGCTTATACTGCCTTCCCCTCCCAGGGTGTGGTTCATGGTTACTATGTTATAGAACAGGTGTTGGATAGGGACAACAGCGAGATGTACAGGCATAAGCTAACCAGTAAGCGGGTGATTAGTAAAGGAACCGCCCAAATCATGGATAAAATGTTAGGTGCAGTAGTATCCTGGGGGACTGGAACCCCGGCGGCCATTCCGATCAGGTCGGCGGGGAAAACAGGTACCACTACCGACAGCCGGGATTTGTGGTATGTTGGGTATACCAATGATCTGGTAACTGCTGTATGGATAGGCAATAGTGATGGGAGTCCAGTGACAGGAAGCGGAGTTTCCGGAGGGAGTCTGGCTGCCCCCGTATGGAGAAATTATATGAGTTCCCTATACTACCGGGGAGTGTTGGAGCAGAAGCCAGCCCGCCAGCCGCAGCAGGAGCAGGTGCAGGAGCCCGAGGATACCGAGGAAACTGAGCCAACCGAAACACCGGATGATGAAGGTCAAACCGGAGAAGAAGCAATTCCTGAAGAGGAGCCTGACAATCCACTGTCACCAACTCCCGAACCAGAAGGAGAAACAGAACCGGATGACAATGAAGAGTCTGGTCCCACGGGTTCTGCCCAGGGTGAACCGGACATTCTGCAGCCGCAGTAAACAGATTAATGGAGAGGAGAAACAGTTATATGCGCTATGAAGGCAACATATTCAGACCCTTTAGTGAAGCCAACAGCTACTTGCTGCAGTGCACTATTGGTTGTTCCCACAACCAATGCACCTTTTGCGGTATGTACAAGGACAAGCGTTACCGGGTAAGGCCTCTGCAGGAAATTAAAGAAGATATTCAGACGGCTCGTAAGTATTATGGGAATGTGGAAAAGGTATTCCTGTGTGATGGAGATGCGATTGCTATAGATACCGAAATCCTGTTGGAGATCTTGGATTGCTTAAAACAAAGCTTTCCAGCCTTGCGCCATGTGGGCTGTTATGTCGGGCCTAACAGTACCCTGGCCAAAAGTCCTTCAGAGCTGGCTGCTCTGCGTGCTGCAGGGTTAAAAAAAGCCTATTTGGGAGTGGAAACCGGCGACGATCAACTGCTGCGTGAGGTCAAAAAGGGAGTAGGGGCCGAGGAAATGTTGGAAGCCGGACGCCGTTTGATCCAGGCTGGTTGGAACCTGTCAGCAATGGTTCTGCTGGGACTGGCAGGCAAAGGACCTCGTTCCCATGAACATGCCTTGGCTACTGGCAAAATGATTAATGAAATGCAGCCCCACTACTTGGCTGCTCTGACCGTGACACCGGTTCCGGGAACCGTATTATATCGACAGGTACAAAGGGGTGAATTTTCGGTATTAGATCCCTTTGAGACCCTGGAAGAGATGAAAACTATGCTGGAAGCTATCAGTGCAGATTCCATCAAATTTGTGGGAGCCCATGCTTCCAACTACCTGCCCATCAGCGGTACTCTGCAAAAAGATAAAAAGGACATGCTGCAAATAATCGAACATGTCCTTACAAACCGAGATACTAGGTACCTGCGCAGTGAAAATATGCGGGGGCTATAATAATTTCAGAATTGGAAGTATCAGGACGCGGGGTACCTGCGCAGTGAAAATATGCGGGGGCTATAATTTGTCCCACCAATTAAAGTTGTTAAATAGGAATAATCCAATAATAGAGGCGAGCAAGCCAACCCCAAGGCAGACTAAAATAATTACTAATACCATGGTTTCAGCTGAACTCATAACTAACACCCTCCAGTAGGATAACCCTTGACTTATAATACCATTAATTCATATATTTTGGTAAGTTTTTTAACCTTTGTGCAAACTTAAAGGTACCGGTATATAGATTTAATAACCAGTCAGTGGCAACATATGACCCTCTTTTGCTTACTATAAAGCAAAGAGAGGTGATTAATAAATGCGACTTAAAACGTCGCCCATCGTTGCCATTTATGATCGGACCTTGAGTGATCAGCCCTGGATACCTCCTGGAATTAGTCTGATGGCAGCAGAGAAAATCTGGCCGACCACACGCGGACAGGGAACTATCGTAGCTGTTTTGGATACGGGCATTGATTATCGTCATCCTGATTTGGCTGGTAATGTTATTGGAGGGCGCAGCTTCGTACCTGGTGAACCCGATTACCTGGATCTAAATGGACATGGTACCCATGTAGCCGGCATTATTGCTGCAAATGGAAAGATCCTGGGCATGGCACCAGAGACTAAACTACTGGCGGTAAAGGTGTTGAACCAGAATGGCTTCGGCAGTTTTATGAATATTAATCAAGGCTTGGCCTGGGTACGCAACTGGGAAGGAGAAAATGGCGAGAGGGTGAATGTTGTCAATATGAGTTTGGGCTCGTCCTTGCCCAATCCGGCCATGCACCAGGAAATTATTAAAACGGTCAATAACGGGATAACCGTAGTTTGTGCTGCCGGTAATGCGGGGGATGGTAATCCTGATACTCCGGAAATAGACTATCCTGCCTACTATCCCGAAACAATTGCCGTAGGAGCCATAAATCTGCAGACAGGTATAGCCAACTTCAGCAATTCAAATGACCGCATTGACGTAGTAGCACCAGGCGTAAATACCTACTCCACTTATCCTGATAACCGGTATGTCGAACTATCCGGCACCTCCATGGCTTCTCCACACATTGCGGGTGCGGTTGCCCTGATTATTTCTCGCTATAAAATGCGATTTCAGGAAAATCCGACCCCTGCTTATATTCGGGATTACCTGCAAATGCAAGCCATTGACCTGGGAGAGCTGGGATTTGACACCCTCTACGGCTATGGTCTATTCACCTTTAACATGGATGGCGGTAAAGCTATTAAATTGTTCATAGGCAATACTACCTACCTGATCAACAATGGCCAGGGTGAGTTAACCATGGCACCTTTTCTTAAAAATGGAGAACCGGTGGCTTCCATACGCGATATATGTGGCTTATTATCGACTGGTTCGACTTATATCCCCCCTTCCACTGACCCTGATAACCCGGAGGGCCGGGTGGAAATATGGTGCTGATTTACCGGGTTTTGCTGAACCTGCCCAAGGGCTTAAAAGAAGGAAAATAAACGTGGTCTGTAGAATATATACTACAGTAGTGACAGTAGGTTCTTGCTAAGGCACATAGAAGGGGGATGATGTGATGACCGACAAGCTTCACATATTTGCGGTTTCCGATTCCGTGGGTGAAACGGCTGAGAAAATTGCCGTAGCCTCAGTCTTACAATTTAATGTGGAACGTAGTATAACTCGCTTCTCCCGGGTAACCAAAGAGCAGCAGGTCACGGAAATCTTAGGCAAGGCGGCTGAGGAAGATGCTATTGTAGTTTACACCATTGTAAAGCCGGAACTGAGTGCCTTAATGGAGAGCAAGGCTAAAGAATTGGGTGTTCGCGCCGTTAATGTACTGTCACCATTATTTGAGGTGATTCAGGAGAAAACCGGGTTGGAGCCATCCAACATTTCCGGTCTTACTCATAAACTAGACGATCATTATTTCAATCGCATGCAGGCTATTGAATTTACTATTGATCACGATAACGGTCAGAATCTGGAAACCTTTAAGGATGCTGATCTTATAATTCTTGGTTTGCCCCGTACTTCCAAGACACCCTTGTCCATGCACCTGGCTAATCTGGGAATTAAAGTGGCTAACTATCCCATTCTACAGGACACAGAGATTCCAGAGGAAATCGTGGAACTCAAAGGAAGGGTCCCGATGGTCGGCTTGACCATCGACATTGATACCCTGATGGAATTACGCCGTGAGCGTCTGCGGAGTTTCGAGGATATTGATCCAGATACTCTGGATGAACAGGTGGCAGAGGAATTGGATAATGCCTATCGAATTTATGCCAAGCTGAAGTGTCTGGTTATTGACGTTACTACAGATGATATTGAAACTATTGGCAATACCATTACCCACAAGTTTAAGCTTCCTCTTAAAGTAACCCATCACCGGTTCTAACCTCTTAAGCGGGGGGGTTTTATACCCCCGCTTTAAATTTCTATCAAATTTTTAAATAGGACTTTCTTAGTCGAAGCGGCATGTATTAATGAAAAATTTGGCGATATTTTGGTCAAGGACGTGAGTTTTTGATATAGAATTACTATACTAAACAAATATTTTGGCAGGAGATATCGATGAACAAACAGCAGTTCGAGCAAACAATTAAACCGGAATTAGTACTTTCCAGTCCACCGCCGCAGCAGCATCCTAACCCAAGAAACATTACCATCAACAGTCAGGGATACCAAGATTTCAGTGAACTGCTTAGTAAGTTGTCTCTAGCTGGTGAAGTGTCCACCAGTATAGCTCATGAAGTCCGCAATCCCATGACCACAGTTCGGGGTCTGGCTCAGTTGCTGGCTATGGAACATCCTGAGAAGTTAGGCTATTATCAACTGATGATAGAAGAAATCGATCGCGCTGACCAAGTGCTCAGCGAATTTTTATGTCTGGCCAAAAATTCCCCTATCACCTTTAGCGAGGTAATGCTCAACGATATACTGCGTCGATCGGTAGATTTACTGTACAGTCAGATTATACACCGGGATATTCATTTACATATATATCTCAGTAACGATGTCTGCTTGTACGCTGACGAAAGCAAACTCATTCTCGTGTTTATGCATATTGTAAAGAATGCCATAGAAGCTTCGCAGCCAGGAGGGAATGTATTTATCCAAACCCGATCTGGCTGCAATAGTGTTCAGGTAAGAATTGTTGATGAAGGCATCGGCATAAAGGAAACTATTATTCATAGAATTATGGAACCCTTTTTTACTACCAAAGAGGGCAGCACTGGATTAGGTCTGTCAGTCGCCTACAGAATTATCGAAAACCACAATGGCAGCTTGATGATTAACAGCCTTCCCAACATAGGAACCATTGTGGAGGTAAGTTTTCCCGTGCTGGCAGCCGATCCGGAAACTGAATTAGCTTAAACCGTTTACTAGATAGGTATAAAGAAAGTGAGATGAAAGGGACAATTAATGGCATTTGTTTATATGGTACGCTGTCGCGATAACACTCTTTATACTGGATATGCTGAGGACCTAGACAAAAGAATTGCCCATCACAATGCCGGCAAAGCCAGCAAATATACCCGTACCAGACTTCCGGTGGAATTAGTATACTATGAGGAAGTAGCTGATCAAAGTTCAGCTTTGCGCAGGGAACTACAAATCAAGCAGATGAGCAGATCCAATAAGGAATCCCTCATAAAAACTTTTCAAAAAACGAAGAATGAATCAAATAGGAGTACATAAAAGCCTGCTTTCGGGGGAAAAGATAGTTAACAGAATGTAACCCCAAAGGAGGCTTTTTTATGCGAAAAGGTCAGATTATGACCAAAGAAGAGTTTTTGCGTAATTCCCAGTATGCCAAGGAAGAATGGGAAGGGCTGCTGGTGAGTGCTGATACTACCAAAAACCATTACAAGATTGGCGTGCAATTGGATGAGAATCGTATTCTGCTGGTTGATCAGGTTCCCGACCATGAAGTTCATCACCGTATTACCCAGCTGGTTCCTCAGATTGCCGAACTGCAGCGTCAGTATGGAAGCCATAGTGATTTGCAAAATTACCAGTCATAATCAATAAACTGCCTATTTTTGCAGTTATCCTACAGCAGATATTACTGGCATAGAAACCATCTGCAACCGATATGTATATACCGGAGGAGATGGATTTATGGATTTACGCGAATATCTGCTGTTTCCATTCCGTGACCCGGACTGGGTACGTAAGCTGTTGCTGGGCTGTGTTGTTACCCTGCTGCCCATTGTCAACATTCTGACCTTGGGGTATTTTCTGGCTTGCCTGGAAGCAGGACTGCGAGGACATCAAATGCTCCCGGAATGGGATGGTTGGGCGGAACTGTTTAATGACGGGCTGCAGGTGTTAATAATCTGCGTGGTTTATTTAGGTATTCCCTTAGTGTTAGCAGTACTGCTGCTTTCACTACCGGGTATTGGAAGCCTTTTGGCTGCCATTATTTTTTTAATCCTAGGTACTATGCTGCCTATAGCCATAGGTGCCTTCAGTCTTTCCAGAGATCTTCGCGATGCCTTTCGTATGAGTGAAATCTTTTTTTATACCAATAGGATAATAAATGAATACATTTCTGCCTATCTGACTACCGCCCTGGCCATCTGCCTGGGTATCGTTATTTACCTGTTGGTCCCTCTGCTTTCCATATTGGGAGCGTTAATTATCTATTATGCGGGTTCAGTCTTCTTTAATCTGGTAGGTCTGCTATTGAAGGAGCAAATGAGTAGCTAGCTGCAAACGGGGGCCTTTTATGCATTTAATGTGTATTTCCATCTGGAGCGGAATGGTTGACGGTCACTTCCCAAAATGCTAAGATAATATCTGCGTAATGCGTCGGGATGTGGCTCAGTTTGGTAGAGCGCTTGGTTCGGGACCAAGAGGCCGCAGGTTCAAATCCTGTCATCCCGACCATTTTATTTTAAACAAATCCCGATAAATTGGGGGATACAGAGATTTATATAAAACAATGGAGATCAATTATAGTTCCGTAAGTATCCCGTAATAATCGCAAAGTTTCATAAGAATCTTGCAAAGCGGCAGACAGAATGGCAGACAGAAAGGCGGGTTTAAAAGCCCGCTTTTTTTATTACCCTGACTTATACCATAATTGGTATACTTTTTAGTAAGTATGTTGGTGAGGGGTAGTTTGAAGTGTAAAAGCCGGTATATTGGGATTTATAAATTTAGCAGTTGGTTAAAAATGGGTCTTTGAGTGCAAAAATAGGTATAGATTGGCAACAAAATTGGCAACAAATTTAAGCGGGTGTAAAAGCCCGCTTTTTTATGTGTGCCCGGCATGGGTGCTGTCTCTAGGGTGAAAGTCCCGAACGACGAAGGTAGCAGTAGTCGTTAGCTTAAGGCAAGGGTGTCCACCGCGAGGTGGAATCTGAAGGAAGCCGGCGGCAAACCTCCGGCCCGA
>JAKPGY010000155.1 GCA_029550685.1 Bacillota bacterium | reverse complement strand
ATGCCGAAAAATCGGCATTTTCAAAAAAATGCTTGACGAATATTGAACCCATGTGATATGCTAAAATCGGGAAAAAGTGCGTTAATATCTTAATGCACCACTGGGCAGGCTCCTCCGAACCCTGATTAATACTAACTACATAGGAGGAGGAATATTATGACTAAAAAGATAACTGAATTCATATTGACTTCTGGCCAAATTATTGGCCACTCCAAGCCCGCCAAGGATTCCAAAGAGTTCAATTACTGGAATTTCGAGTCGCACGACAGGCAAGGAACCAAAATCGGATACGGGTCCTTCCACACCCAGATTGTTGAGACCCTGGGTGTGGCAGACAGCATAGAGAAAGGCTGCCTTGTCAGAGTGAAAATCGAGATTTTCGAGAAACCAGAAGCAGTTTCCTTGGCTTCTGGTAAGGGGAACGAGTTTTAGTTTCCCATGGAGCCTGCCCAGCTCCCACCCACCCTCTACCAATGGATGGTACGCACTCTGCCAATGGAGGGTACGCACTCTGCCAATGGATGGTACGCACTCTGCCAATGGAAGGTACGCACTCTACCAATGGAGGGTACGCATGAAAGCAGGATTAAATAAGGAGGAATCATAATGGCTAGAAACGTAATGTACCTTATTGACACCAGATCTCGCTTTTGTGAGGTCGGTGCCTGGGCAGTTTCACAGACTGCCTCGGGTGATTTAGTGCTGCGAAGAGCTATTTCTTTGGGGTCCCTTTGGGACCTTAAAGAAAGAGGGACAATTGAGTTCAACGGCCTGGTAGCCGTTACAGACGATTGTTACCAGGCCCTATCCTCAGAAGGTTTTACTTCTGGGGGAGGAAGGAGCTGGCGGGTTAAAAATGTGGCCGCCGTGATTGAGAGTGGCGGCCAAACCCGCGTAAAAGCCTTCCGGATACATATATTCCCGGAAGGAACAGAACTTTCCTTCCCATCCAAACAGCCGGTACAGTTCAATCCGGCTGTTCGGCAGGCCGCGAACGCGGCACTGCTGTTGCGCCAATACCTGTCCATAGGAGAATGGTTTATATCGGAAGGTCAATCAAATACCTTCCGGTATGCACAGTTGTCTTGGAAAACTCCGGAGTGGAAAACTCCGGAGGATGCTCTGCTGGAGTTCCCAGCAGAGCACAAAGAGTCGCTGGCAGAGATATATGTCAGCAAAAACCAAGATGGTGTCCTCTGGTCTTTTAGGCCAGAGGAAGAAGAATAATCTCAGAACCTGCTCTCGCTGTTAGAGGAAGCGAGAGCAGGTAACTAATCCTTTGTTCCTGGGCTATATGTTTGATGGTTGGTACGCCCTCTGCCAATGGAGGGTACGCACTCTATCAATGGAGGGTACGCACTCTGTCAATGGAGGGTACGCCAACGGTTGGTACGCACTCTGCCAATGGAGGGTACGCACTCTATCAATGGAGGGTACGCACTTTGGGCAGGGTGACCTATTGTAAACTATTACGGCAGAAGGAGGTTACAACATGTATTTAATAGGCCTTAAAAAAGGCGTTCACCCATGCGGTAATGAGGGTACCCTCATTACCTGCTACAAAGCAGAATATAAGCTCAGAGAAACAGCACAACGATTCGCCACCATGTATGGTCTGGACGAGGTTTACGGCTTGCCTGTATATCCTCAGAAATTATGCGAAATAAGTAACGCAGAATTCGTCGACTATGTGCGGCGAAACTGCAAGCGATATGCATAAGCCGTTCCGGAGAGGAAAGGAGAATTGAAATGGACGTTAAAGTTATTGATGGAAACTTCATCATCATGGGTGATGAGTTTCCGATCAGAGAATACTTTACAGTAAAAACTAGAGATTACGAGATATACCTGCACAAGGTATATCCACCGGTTTACTTACAGAAAAAGGGGGTGGGTAAAGGAACTTGGAGTCTTGGCGTTCCACCAGGACTCAAAAACTGCCAGGTTGTCCGATCGCCAAAGGGTAACCTGGTAGCCAACGCTGCAGGAGCGTGGGGTCCTGTAATAAACGCAACAGAGGAAGGGGTGTATCACGTACTTCTCTCTCCGGAAGAAACACTCCGGAGAGGAAAACCGACGTATGTGATTCTCCAAGAGACGTTCTAGCCCCCCTTTCTCCCCTGCTCGCTGCCTCTTGGATCAGGAGGCAGCCGGGAGGGTGAA
>JAKPGY010000124.1 GCA_029550685.1 Bacillota bacterium | reverse complement strand
CAGGCTGCCATCCTGCAGAATAGCTTTCCACTCGGTACTGGCTGCGCTTTGGTCCTTAGTGTTGTCAGCCGCGTTATTATCAGCCAAGACCTGTATTTCGCCCACATTTAGCCGTAGCCCACCAACCCACTCCCATACGTTGCCATTCAAATCATGAATTCCAAATGGGGTACCGTCATGTGACCAGGCTATTGGCCCGGAGCCAGTCAGGGTTCGGCCAACTGCTCCGGAATGGATGTAGCTGGGCACTCCTTTTTCCGAGGGCACGTTAATATCTTTACCGCCATTGTTATTGCCCCGCGCCATAAAGCCTTGCTTCCTGCTTAATAGTGCTATTGCTGCCCATTCCGCATTGGTCATTAGGTGCCAGCCCGTACCCTTCTGCTTACAGGCTAAGATGGCGTTGTCGAAAGTAATGCTGTTGCCTGGATCTATACCCTTGAGGCTGAATGCCCTCATGGCACTGCCGGAACCCTTATAAGCGTTAGGGTACTTACTTATATATATCTGGCCTTTGACTGTGCCGTTGACGATAAATGCCGGGTGGGGTAAGTTTGCCCCTTCATCTAAAACATCTGCTTCGGTGAAGGCTGGGATAACTACCATCACCGACGGATTTCCTTGGTCGTCATAAAGAACGGTATTCCGGCCAAAACTAGCTTTCTCTACCAGTTCGCGCCAGTATCGCTTTTCGGTTGCATCAGTTATAACTCCATCCTTGGTAAAACGGCTGGTTAAGCCGTTCTCTGCTGCATCTATTTCACGTATTAAGTCATTTTGTGTATAGCTACCAGCAACATACATTATTCCATCCCCCCATCCATTGGCATTGGGTCAGGCTCAGGCGGGGGTGGAAACCGGTCGGCAAAGTTCCTTCGCAAATCTTCCGCAAATATATGTTCGATTTTAGCCACCTCTGCGGGATCGCCTTTCACCTTTTTCTCGCCGCTTACGATGATATTCCCTTCATCATCCTTCCACGTTACCCTTAAAATACTTTCGGTTTGTACCTCTATTGCGCTATCATACTTAGGCACATTATATACCTCCTTCGAAGCTTTAGTATTCCATAACGGCCACGGATACAGCTACACCCTCTGAAATAGCATAAATAGGCGTATCTACCGTCGGATCAAAATCTAATTCCAATACTGCGCCTGGCTCGATGGGGAACCCATTTTGCTGAGTCAACGATAATCCCCCTACTCTAATCCGGAGTACTAGGTCTTCATTTTTTATGATCATTTTGCGTCTGCCAGGTAGGCGTGTTGCTCCCGCGAATATTTCGGCCGCTGTCGCGGTTACAGTCACCACGCCGGTAACAGGAGTAGAAA
>JAKPGY010000122.1 GCA_029550685.1 Bacillota bacterium | reverse complement strand
TTCAAGGAGTGGACGGAAGGCGGCGACACATGGGAGCGGATAATGATAACAGCCCATGACTGCCCCAGGATAAGCCCGGAATTTCTGGAGGAAGAACGCCAGACAATGGGCGAATGGTGGTTTAAGCAAGAGTACCTTTGTGAGTTTGTGGAGACCGAAGACCAAGTTTTCACCTATGACCAGGTTATGATGGCGCTAAGCGATGAGGTTAGACCACTTTTTTTTGAAGAGTAGGGAAAATATCGTCCATATCGTCCATATCATCCAAAACCACATTTATGCTGGGTTTTTATCTGGACGATAAACTTTGCGGTATCGTCCAGATATCGTCCAGTATCGTCCAGTATCGTCCAGATATCGTCCAAATATCGTCTAATGAGGAGGCAATGACAGTGTATAACTTTTATATTGGCCTTGACTTAGGACAAGCACAGGACTACACAGCCCTGACGGTTATTGAGCGTAAACATTTTTACTATAGTTTACCCAGAGAGCAATATCACGTTAGACACTTGGAGCGGGCAAAGCTGGGAACCCCCTACCCGGCCATTGTGGACAGGGTTAAGCAGCTTATGGCCAGTAGCTCCTTGCAAAACAAGACGGCCTTAGTGGTAGACGCAACCGGCGTTGGTGCCCCTGTAGTGGACATGTTCAGAAAGGCAGGACTTGCCCCGGTGGCCATTACTATAACGGGCGGCAATACCGTAAGCAGAGAAGCCAGCGGCTATCATGTGCCCAAGCGCGACCTGGTAACAACCTTGCAGGTGCTGTTTCAAAGTGGCAGGTTGAAAGTAGCTGGTAGCTTGCCAGAGGCCCGAACGTTGGTGGAAGAACTGCTTAACTTCAAGGTAAAAATCAACGTCAAGACGGCGCATGACAGTTATGAAGCCTGGCGGGAGGGTATACATGATGACCTAGTTTTAGCAGTTTCTTTGGCTTGTTGGTACGGGGAAAAACAGCCCCCTGCTGTTAATCCGGAACTGGCAAGGGCGATAACAAGAGCGAGACTTTATTAAATTCTCGGTTGGTAACTGCATTACTTC
>JAKPGY010000105.1 GCA_029550685.1 Bacillota bacterium | reverse complement strand
ATGGCGGTTTGGCTAATAAGGGCAGGGGCTCATGGAGAATATGAAGAGAAGTATATTACTGAAAACCGTGTTTATGTAACCTGGGAAAATCTTGATGTTGATTTAAGTAAGCTCAAAAACAGGGATGAATTGACCGCGATTATGAACGAAAAGTACCCTGATACCAAGCCTAAGACCATCCAAAATTGGGTAAGCCAAGTGTTTCCCTTTGCTCATGCAATCCAAAAGGGAGATCTGGTAGTATTGCCTCTAAAAACACAGCCCGCTATACAAATAGGAGAGGTAACTAGTGATTATCATTTTGATAAGAAGGCTGAAAACCCTTTTTACCATAGGCGGACAGTGAAATGGATCGGGGAAGCTATTCCTCGTGCTAATTTTGGCCAGGATTTGCTCTATTCTTTCGGGGCTTTTATGTCCATATGCCGTATCCAACGGAACAATGCTGAAAATCGGATTAATAATATGCGCAAGAATGGATGGAAACCAGAAACACAACCTATGCCAGTAGCAGGAGGAACTGATGCACCGGGTGACGGTGACGAATATACAAATCTGGAAGATCTGGCTCGTGATCAGATTGCTCAGCTAATTTCATTGCGGTTTAAGGGGCACAATCTTACCCGATTGGTGGACGCTATTCTTAGAGCTCAAGGTTACACCACCTACCTAAGCCCAGAAGGACCGGATGGCGGAGCCGACATCCTGGCTGGTGCAGGCCCCCTGGGCTTTGGAGAGCCGCGCCTTTGTGTAGAAGTTAAATCAGGGGAGGCTCCTGTTGATAGGCCCACGGTGGACAAACTGTTAGGAGCAGTGACCAAGTTCGGTGCCCAGGAGGGATTATTTGTATCCTGGAGCGGATTTAAGAGTAATGTTCATAAGGAAATGGCCACTAGCTTCTTTAGGGTGCGACTTTGGTCACAAAAGGAATTATTGGAGGCCTTATTTGCTAACTATGATCGCTTAGATGAGGATATAAAGGCGGAACTGCCGTTAAAACGCATTTGGACTGTGGCCGCACAAGAGCAGAGTGAATAGGCTCTGCTCTTGTGCTTTTTAGGCAAATCGGGGGCGGAGTAATGTTATGAAGTTATTCGTTGGTGTCACCGATAACAACTGGTATAACTACCTGGCCCAGCAAGAGCCTGATGAAGTTAACTTTTGGCAGCCAGGGGGAAGGCAGACCTTTCGGGCTTTGGAGCCTTATGGAGTTTTTCTGTTTAAACTCCATGCTCCATATAATTTCATTGCCGGGGGAGGGTTCTTTGTCCGTTACACCAGGCTGCCGGTTTCGCTGGCCTGGGAAGCATTTGGTACGAAAAACGGCCGCAGCAATTACCCGGACTTCCGGCAAGCTATTTATCGGTACCGTGGTACCAACACTCATGCTGAACCAGACCCTCTTATTGGCTGCATCATATTGACCCAGCCCTTCTTTTGGCCCCAGTCGGACTGGATTCCAGCCCCGGCTGACTGGAAACCAAATATTGTACAGGGTAAGACCTATAATACCAACGATATTATCGGCCGTAGACTGTGGAACCAGGTTCAGGAGAGGTTATATAAACATTCAGCTGAAATTAGTGAACCCGCTGTAATAAGTGAAGATGAGGGTGTCCGTTATGGGGCTGAACAGATTGTTAAACCAAGGCTGGGGCAGGGAGCTTTCCGAGTGTTAGTAACTGAAGCTTACCAGCGCAGGTGTGCTATAACTGGGGAGAA
>JAKPGY010000097.1 GCA_029550685.1 Bacillota bacterium | reverse complement strand
TAGGAACGTACAAGACCGGTACTTTGTCATTCTATTACGAAAGATAAGGTTTGCCAGGAGCCGTATACGAGGCCCGTACGTACGGTTCTGTGAGAGGGATGTTGCTGCAGCAAGCTACTGCAGCTGCACCCTACTCGATTGTTAATTCAAATCGTTAGTTGACTAGAGATTGCCACGCGCTGGCGCGCTCGCAATTATCACCTGCTGCGCAGACCACGATGGACGAAAACATCGGGCACGGCATGAGCAGGAGTATTAGCCGGGCGAGTGACTACGACGAGCCGTTGCAACTCACGGGGAAACTGAGGGATGCGAAGCGGAGCGAGAAACAGGATGTTTCGAGCAACGAGGACTGAGTGCATGGATGCCGAATTCCGAGCGGTCCGCTTCGCACCGAAGCAAGCCGATGTGTTGCAGGCGAGGAGTCCCGGAGCGAGCCGGCTAATACTCCTGCATCCCGGCTAACAGTACTGCTAAGCCGTGGTTAGCGCAGATGGACATAGAGATCGCCACGCGCTACACGCTCGCGATGACAGTATAGCTGTTTTTTGCACTAACGCGAGGACAGTTTTCACAGCAATGGTTAGAGATACGCTAGTTGTTTATGTATACAATGTTCATGGTCGTAAAGTTTGAAAACGGAGGAATAATTGATTATACTGATAAGATAAGCTATTATCCTCAGAAGGAGTAGAAAGAATATGGGAAACATTGCGATTGAACGTAACCAATCTCCTAAGGACAAGCCTGACCAGAATAATTTAGGCTTTGGCAATTATTTTACTGATCACATGTTTGTTATGGACTATACTGAGGGGAAAGGGTGGCATGATCCCAGAATTATTCCTTACCAATCTCTGAAATTGGATCCGGCTACCATGGTGCTTCATTATGGGCAGGCCATTTTTGAAGGCCTGAAAGCATATAAAGCCCGGGATGGCAGGATATTGCTTTTCAGACCGCACCAAAATATGGCGCGAACCAACATCTCCAACGATAGACTATGCATCCCCCCCATCGATGTGGACTTTGGAGTCGAAGCCATCAAGACTCTGGTTTCACTGGAAAAAGATTGGATCCCTGAAGCAGAAGGAACTTCACTATATATCAGGCCTTTTATCATAGCTACAGATCCCTACTTAGGGGTACGCCCGTCTCTTACTTACCAGTTCATTATCATTCTTTCACCTGTAGGTGCCTACTATCCGGAAGGAATTAATCCAGTGAAAATCTATGTGGAAAGCAAATATGTCCGGGCAGTCAAAGGCGGAATCGGGTTTGCTAAAACTCCCGGAAACTATGCTGCCAGCCTTAAATCTCAGGTTGAGGCCCATAACAAAGGTTATACTCAGGTTCTATGGCTGGATGGAGTTGAACGTAAGTACATAGAAGAAGTCGGAACCATGAATGTATTCTTCAAAATCGACGGAAAAGTAATAACTCCTTCCCTGGAAGGAAGTATCCTGGCCGGCATTACCCGAGACTCAACCATAACCTTATTGAATCACTGGGGAGTTCCGGTGGAAGAAAGGCGTATCAGTATAGAAGAGGTATATCAGGCGCAAGAGGAAGGACGGTTGGAGGAAGCCTTTGGTACTGGTACTGCTGCGGTCATATCGCCAATAGGATCATTAAACTGGAATGATAACATTATTACTATTAACAACGGGCAGACTGGGCCGCTTGCCAAACGAATATATGATACCATAACCGGGATTCAGAGTGGTGCTTTGGATGATCCCTTTGGTTGGATCGTTCCGGTTGAATAAGGTAAAAGCTGTTACACAATAAGAGCCTCGCTGCCAAAAGCGAGGTTCTTTTTTGCTGTAAAGCAGGGATTATCTAATTAGCTGTCGTAAACTACCAATATCATATAATTGCAGCGGGTATAAGATGTAGGCGGTGTTTTATTTTGTTACAGGTGTTATGCCAGGACTTATTTCCAGGTATGGTAGTAGCCCGTCCTATAGTGGACAATTTGAACAGGGTGCTGCTTTCTCCTGGACAGGTCCTTACCGAATATTATATTCGCCGCATTAAAGAAATGGACATACCCGTTATTTTTGTAGAAGACGGCATGGGTGTGGAGGAGGACCAGGGACCGGTAAGCTGGGAAACGGCTCATAAGGCTGCCCGGACCTTAAGGCAGAGTTATGAAAATTGCCTGCGCACTGGCCAGCTGCAGATAGGAGATATTAGTGGTCAGGTTGATCAAATTATTGAAGAATTATTGGCCAACCGTTCAGCTATGATCGGAATGGCAGGCTTAAAAAGCCATGATGAATATACGTATCAACACAGTGTTCATGTATGCATTCTCGCGGTAATGGTTGGGATCAGTCTGGGTTACTCTCGTCCTCGAGTGCGTGAACTGGGTATGGGAGCTATTCTCCATGATATTGGTAAAATGTTTATTCCCCGTGAGATATTGAATAAAGCAGAGGGTTTAAGTGAAATAGACTGGGAAATAGTGCGGGAGCATGCTTGGAAAGGATTTAATTTGATGCGCAGATCGAACCGGGTAACTCTGATATCAGCTCATGTGGCGCTGCAGCATCATGAACGCCTGGATGGAAGCGGATACCCACGGTCACTTTGCGGTGAAGCTATTCACGAGTATGCACAGATCACAGCGGTGGCAGATATTTTTGATGCTCTGGTATCTGATCGGCCTTACCGGTCTGCCTATAGCAACAAACAAGCTCTAGATATTCTGAACAGTTACCGGGATGTTAAAATTAAAAGCAAGTTCATTGATCATTTGCAAGATTGCATTAATCCTTATCCAGCTGGTACTATTGTAGAACTATCTAACGGAGATATAGCCATAGTAGCTAGTAACAATAACAACCAAGCCGACCGGCCTGTAGTGAAACCTATTTTTTCGGCTTTGGGGCATGCCTA
This sequence comes from Bacillota bacterium, assembly GCA_029550685.1. Classification (GTDB taxonomy): domain Bacteria; phylum Bacillota; class Syntrophomonadia; order Syntrophomonadales; family Syntrophomonadaceae; genus DTU018. Next base: position 10,078 of record JAKPGY010000097.1, on the reverse strand, counting down.
TAAGAATCAGGTATTGGATCTGGAACAGCACCCAGATATTGATATAGCTGGAATTTTGGATCCTGAGCAAAGCAGAAGAGTTGCTGCTCAATACCTGCGGTTAAAGATTAGGCCTTCACACCCGTATCAATGAGGGAGGAAAACCAGAAAGTCCTGTAGAATTACCAGATAGCTTATGTAAAGACTTTCACGGGTTGGAGGGAAAATTGATGACAGAATACAGATTTGAAATCATCAAATCAGAGCCTTTGAAAGGACAAAAGCTGACCGGAAGCAAGGATTATGTAACCCATGTCGTGGTAATACGTGATGGCAAGACCATCATGGATGAGAATATAAAAGTGCGCAAAAACCCCGCCGGGATTTTCCCGGAACAGGATATTATCCGTAAAAAGCTGCCAGTTCCATCTCTGCAGAAAGAGTTAAATGAAAAACTAAAAACCTATATAAAGAAACAGAAATAGTTAGATGCTTGTAACCGGCCATATTAGGCCGGTTTTTATATGTATTCTTGCGGATAGCACTAATTTGTTTTGCTTATGAGCAAATCCTTATTCTGTGCTATACTTTTTTGTAGTATTAATGCCTAATAATTCAAAAACGCCTAAGTAAATCCAGAAATAAGTCAATGGGGAGATGATTTGGGATGAAACAGAAGAGGTTAAAGGGTATTCTGACGTGGGTAATGGTAATTCTGGTAATGGCCTTGCTGGCCGGCTGCGGCGGTAGCGAGCCGGGAAGTAATCAAGCCGATCAGGCAGCTGACCAGAAGGCAGGACAGCCAGCAGATGCAATATCTATGGCTGAACTTACCGGCAAGTTTGCCTCCATACCGGGTATGTATTTTGAAATGGACATGGAAGTACCGGAATTGGGGAAGATGTCTACCGCCAAATTTTGGATAAAAGACAATAACATGCGCAATGAAATGGAGAGCCCCGATGGTAGCGGTACCTTAATATATATAGTCGATGGTGACCAGCAGGAAGCTTACATGATACTGGGCGACAATATAGCTATGCGCATAGACATAGCCCAAGCTATGGAAGGAGTAACCAAACCCGGTGATACCTATGCAGATATTGATGAGACCAAAGCCCAGCTAGTAGGGCAGGAAACGATTAATGGCAAGGACTGTGCTGTCTTTGAAGTATCTGAGGGCAGCGAAAATGTAAAGTACTGGATATGGAAGGAATACGGGTTCCCAGTTAAGGTTGAGATAACTGTTGATGGGCAGACCACCACCGTCGAATATAAGAATGTTAAGGTAGAGGATATACCTGATTCTATGTTTGAAATACCGGCGGGTATTGAAATAGTGGATATGAGCGATATGATGTTAAATATTCCCCAGCCATAAAAGCAATATACAGCAGAGCATATAAAAAGTAGGTTTTGTTCCAATCCCTGGCAGGAGAATTTGCTATAAAGATAGAATCGTTTAAAATAACATACAATTAAGGGGGATGGGTTTATATGGAAAACTACAAGGGGAAAGAGTATAAGACTATTCTGGCTTGGGTGGAGGACAATATTGGCTATGTTCAGTTAAATCGGCCCAAGGCATTCAATGCGATCAATGAAACACTGCTGAATGAATCCTATGAGGTAATGACTCTTATGTCCGAGGATCCTGAGGTTCGGTGTATCATTATCCACGGACACGAGAATGTTTTTGCTGCTGGCGCAGATCTGAAGGCTGTATCCAGCTATAATGCCTTCCAGGCTCGCAACTTCCTGGATCTGGTTCACCGTACCATCTACGCGATTGAAGACAACCATAAACCAGTAATCGCTGCCGTTAACGGCCTGGCCCTGGGCGGAGGACTGGAATTGATGATGGCTTGCGACATCCATATCGTAGCTGACAATGCCACTTTCGGACTGCCGGAGATTAACCTGGGTATATTCCCCGGTGGCGGCGGAACCCAGAGGATGCCGCGTCATACCTCCATCTGCATAGCCAAGCAGTATGTATTCACCGGTGATTTCTTTGATGCCCAGACCGCATACAGAATCGGCCTGGTCAACATGGTTGTACCGGCTGCTGAGGTAATGGATGCTGCCAAGAAGATGGCTCGCAAGGTCAGCCGTAAGAGTCCTTTGGCGCTGCGGGAAGCCAAGCAGTCAGTCAACAATTCCATGAATATGGATATCAAGACCGGCTGCAGAGCAGAGCAAATCGCTTGGTCCATGCTGTTTAGTTCCGAAGACCAGAAAGAAGGTATGAATGCCTTCCTGGAAAACCGTAAAGCAGAATTCAAAGGCCGGTAGTATTTAAAAAACAAAACTTGTCCATACACAATGAGCATTGTTTTGGCCACACTCCCATAGGGAAATACTTAAGCCCCCCGCCGAAAGGCAGGGGGCTTTGCTTATGGTATCCAGGAGGTTAATGAGAAGACTATGCAGTTGCCTGGAATATAAACCAGCCATCCTTTACTGAGAACTGGAACACACCGCCATGTTTTTCCACTATATGCGCCATGCTTTTGGTGCCATAGCCGTGCCCCGGTTCTTTGGCTACTGGTAATCCCTGGTGAAAAACCGGTTCGGTATGATAGGTGTTGCGGAGGTCAATGCACAGCTTATTGTTCTTGGTATAAATCCGCAGTTTGATGCAGCGTTCATTGCTGTCGGCTATATTTTCGCAGGCTTGAATGGCGTTTTCCAAAGCATTTGATAATAGTGAGCAGAGTTCAGTGTCGCTAATAGCTTGCAGCGAGTCAGGTAGACTTGCCTCAACCGTCAACATGATTTCCGATTGCCTGGCCTTGGCAGCGAAAGCAGACAAAATCAGATTGACAGTTTCGTTTTCACAAAAGCGGGTAGGTGTAATGGCGTCAATGTCTGACTGGGCAGTCGTTAAATACTTTTTGATTTCCTCTATATCACCCTGGTAGGCTAGAGCCTGTAAAAGAGCCAAATGGTGGCGCATATCGTGCCGGTAGGCCGCGGCGTTCTGCTGCATTTGCCTAAGTGAAGCAATTTGGGTTTGGGCCTGTTTGAATTGCGTATCCAGTATGTCCCGTTCTCTTTGCATACGGGCCTGCTTGTGCGTTTCTTCATAGTAAAGAAGTATAAAAACAAAGTAAAAGATTGAGACGAAAAAAGGCATGAACTGCAGAGCCGCCCGGGTTCCGCTATACATACAAGATGTGCAAAATGACCTCTACTACATGGGCTTTATAGAATGGGCCAACCGAAATGGGATAGTCAAAGGAATGGGAGATAAGAAATTTGCTCCCGACCAGGCCATCACCCGTGAACAGATGGCAGTTATAATGAGCAACTACGCTAAGACCATGAACCTTGAGCTGAAACCGGTTCAGGAAGAAAAGCATTTTGCCGACAGTGACAAAATCAGTGCTTATGCCAGGGAAGCAGTAAAAGAGATGCAGATGGCCGGCCTTTTAAGCGGCAAGGACAACAACCTCTTTGACCCCCAGGGAACCGCCACCCGGGCGGAGGTATCCTCGGTCCTGCACCGCTTCGTAGAAGCGATAAATTAAGATGCCGCTGTGCAAGGCTTGATGACAAATACTCAATCCCTCAAACCTATGGGCTTGGGGGATTTCAGACTGTCGATATAGGTGATAAGAGAGATCGCCACGTCGCTACGCTCCTCGCAACATTAGCTGTACCCGATAGAATACATCGGGAGTACCCGAAGGGTGCGATGACACACGAGAAGGCCGTCTAATGTGTCATTGCGAGGCACGAAGTGCCGTGGCAATCTCAAAAGCAAAACCACTAATAGACTTTTCTGACGCTCTGAGAGCCTGCCTTCAACTGAGGGCAGGCTCGAAATACTCTTGCCGGGTCTATTTTACTTACGGCCACGCCCCAGGTTTTCCCGGGGATTGTACATTTTGATGCAGATACCTTCATCGTCAATATAAGCAACTTCAGGATAAGGACGAGTTGATTGGCCTTCAGGTGAACGAGATATCCGGTCAGCAATCCGTATCTGGCTGGGAACCAGATTCAATGCAAATACAATACTGGTGGTGTCTCCAAAACAACCGGCATGAGCTATGCCGCCCATTTTGCCTAATACGATAATATCCCGGCCGGCGATTATTTCTGCGCTTTCATGTACATCCCCCCACACAACTACAGTACCTTCCGAATTTACTTTCTGACCGCTGCGCAGGTTTTTATGAATAAATAAATCACCGGAAGATGGTGTACTCCTGGGAGCAGAGGGGGAAGCGGCGGTTCCAGATGATTTACGGACTGGAAGTTCAGTGTTATTGAGAACCATACCATAGTTTAAACATAATTGTTGCAAGGCTGCTATCTCGTCCAGAGACAGATTAGTCAAACCACTGCCGCTGAATACCACCCGTGATCCCTTGAATAATTGCTGGTTGCTCTGTATTTTTTCGCTTAGTTCGCGATATAGATCGTCAAAAGGAGCGGTATCAAACATCACCAACAGGTTGCCATTGACACCTTTGATCTTAATCATTTTGGTTACTTACCTGCCTTTTAATGGTATACTGATATCCAGTGCAGTATTACGTCCTTCCGTAATCAAACGCACTTCAGGACTGCCATCAACAGCCAAGTGATTGGAAATAACCGCAATAATGTCTTCCTTAAGAGCATTGAGAGTCTCCGGGGTCAGGTTCAATCGGTCATGAGTCAAAACTACTCGCAAACGGTTGTTAGCCTGGCTGCGGCTGGATGTTTCATCCCGCGAGTAAATCTTTTTTATGAAATCCAACATGACTGGGCCCTCCTTTACCGCGCTGAAAACAGATTACGCCCCAGGCCTTTCAGCCTGTTCCAGAAGGAATCTTCCTCAAAAGTGGGGAATTCCACTTGTTCTCCTGTTATACGCCGGGCAATGTTATTAAAGGCTATCGCAGCATTAGAGCGGCTATTGAGAATAATCGGTTCACCCCGGTTGGTGGAAACCACTACATTGCGATCCTCTGGTACCACTCCCAATAAGTCAATGCACAAATGTTCCAACAAATCCTCAATGCTCAACATATCCCCATGGCGAACCATGTCTGGACGGATACGGTTTACGATGAGTTTGATATCCTGGAAGCCAGCGGATTCTAACATACCGATAATCCGGTCCGCATCCCTTACCGCAGATACCTCAGGATTGGTTACCACCAAAGCCCGATCCGCTGCAGCAATGGCATTGCGGAATCCCTGTTCTATTCCTGCCGGACAATCAATCAAGACAAAATCAAATTCCGGACGCATTTGGTCACATAATTCCTTAACCTGTTCAGGGGTTATTTCATCTTTGTTGCGAGTTTGAGCTGCTGGCAGCATGTAAAGTTCAGGGAAACGCTTGTCCTTAACCAGGGCTTGCTTGAGGGTACATTCACCTTCGATGACTTGCACAATATCATAAATAACACGGTTTTCAAGCCCCAGGATTAGATCCAATTTTTTTAACCCGATATCCAGGTCCATCACTGCTACCCGGTAACCCATTCTAGCTAAAGACGTACTAACATTGGCCACTGTAGTAGTCTTACCAACACCACCCTTACCGGAAGTAACCACAATGACCTGACATTCCGAGGTTTTCTTCTCCATGGAAAGGCCCTCCCTTACAATTTTCGCAACTTTAAATATGAGAATGAACCTTTATGACAAAACTAGACATCTATATTATTGTAAAGCAAAAATTGCGGTGAATAAACTGCTATTTATGGAAAATGTAAGCACAGGTGAAAAACAGAAATAATATGAGCCCTGGGCTGGGCTCATATTGGAGAGGGAATGTGATGGAATTTATGTTTCATTTGGGGGGTGAAGGTTAATATTAGTATTACATAAATACTCATTAATGGCAATAGTCTGAATATTAAAAATTTTTATATCTATGCATAGGACTTCTTATCACGCATACTGTGCTCTGGTTTTTAGATCAACTCGGGTGAGTAAGCCAAGGTCTAGGAAACATTACCCACCCGGGTTGATCTGTTTGCAGGACCTAACTGCCTCCATATTGAGGTTACCTGTGTTTGCTATCTGCATAGATCAGCCATATCCTCAAAAGCGCGGCTAATTTCACATTTTGGATAGAGCTGAGCCAAGCGTTGGTAAAGATCCTTGGTATACTCTTTAGTATGACCGACAACAGCTATGGTTTCTTCCTGAACATTAGTTGCTGCAATTTCCTTTTCCAGAGTTTCGATATGGGCCCGGCAGTTGTCCAGATTTCTCTGAATTAGCTGTCTGCTATTAGTTATGCGCTGAGCCATTTGATCTTCTTCCAATACAATGCCTCCAGAATTGTAAAAGCGGCCCATTTCACAGTTTAATGCGAATGCAAAACCCTTTTCGAATGCGGCTACCCGGCCCTGCTCCTGTTTGATCATCTCTTTGATTACCTGGTACTCTGATTCGGTGCTGCACTTTTTAGCCATAACAGTGTAGATGTTAATTATGGCTGAGTGAATTTCCACTCCCAATCTATATGCTTGACTAGCGCATAGAGGGCAGGAAACCGAACCCTGCACAGTGGGAGTAGTGCTGCTTTTCATAATCCGTGCTACCTCCGTCATAGTTTCAACCTCCCTTTTTAGTGTGATACCCGCCGAAATCATCTTGTTCGTCACGATCACTTTCTTCTGATGTGATTGTACTATCTTTCACAATAAGAGCCAAGCAATGCATTTTTATTACCTGTATAAGGGTGCTTTATTTAGCTGCCAAGGCCGGTAGATCCGAGTTCAACGCCATTTAGCCTGCTGTGCTCATTGTTGGTAATAGGAATAAAAAAAAAAAGACGAATAAGTGAGAGAATTCTTGCGAAATAGATAGTTTGACTGAGAAATACCCCTGTGACATAATAACCATAGATGACTATGAAACATGGAGGGGAAGGAAATGCAGCTGCTGAATCCTAAAAACTTTAATGACCTATTTCCAGATGAAAAGACCAACCAAATATTCCGAAAAACCATTGAGTTTTTCGAGAATAAGGGCTTGGAAAGTATCAAAGAAGATGACCAGAATATGGTCTTCTGTGATGATTGGATAGCTTATAACAAAGAAATTGGTGCCTATGCGACTCTGCTGACTCCGGCCGGCTATGGGGATGCAGACTCTCGCTGGGACATGAATCGTATCGCTCAGTTTAATGAAGTATTGGGATTTTACGGGTTATCCTTTCAGTATAATTACCAGGTAAGTATTCTGGGCTTGGGACCGATTTGGATGGGTGATAATGAGGAAGTAAAGCACCGCACAGCCCAAATGCTTAAAGATGCAGGTATATTTGCTTTCGGACTATCGGAAAAACAGCATGGTGCTGATCTATATTCCAACGAAGTAAAGCTGTACCCTCAGGGGGATGGCAAGTATCTGGCCAAAGGTGACAAGTACTACATAGGAAACGGTAACAAAGCGGCTTATGTGTCAACCTTCGGCAGATATGCAGATACCGATGATTACGTATTCTTTGTTGTGGAAAGCAGTCATCCGAACTACGAATGTGTAAAAAAGATAAATACTGCCGGAGTACGGCCGGCTTATGTGGCAGCTTACACGCTGCATGATTACCCTATTACCAAGAAAGAGATTATTTCCAGTGGCAACCTGGCTTGGGATTCTGCCCTTAATACCATTAATGTAGGAAAGTTTCAGCTAGGATTTGCTTCCATTGGTATTTGCACCCATGCCCTATATGAAGCCATTAATCACTCCCATAACCGTTGGTTATATGGTCATCGGGTAACAGATTTCCCTCATATAAAGAAGCTTTTTAATGAGTCATATGTAAGACTTATGGCTATGAAACTTTTTGGCTTGAGAGCCATAGACTATTTCCGTTCGGCCAGCGATGATGACCGTCGCTACCTGCTGTATAACCCGATACAGAAGATGAAGGTAACCACTCAGGGCATGAAAGTAATAGAAATGCTGCTGGATGCCATTGCTGCAAAAGGTTATGAACAGGATACTTTCTTTGAACTGGCCGTGCGGGATATCGGCATGATTCCAAGATTGGAAGGCACAACCCATGTCAACATGGCTTTAGTCATAAAGTTCCTGCAGAATTACTTCTTTAACCCGGCTGACTTCCCGGAAATTCCTACCCGGGACGATATAGCCAATGATGATTATATCCTAAACCAGAAGGCTGGCAGTTTGCGTTCGGTTCGCTTCCCAGATTATAAACTGCCCTATCAGGGAATCTCTACTCCCAATATCGAGGTATTCAAACAGCAAATTGAGCTGTTAAGGGACTTCCTGGGAACCACCCCTCCTTCACCTGAACAGGCCAAAAACGTTGACTATATGTTGGCTTTGGGCGAAATCTTTACCATGGTAGCCTATGCCCAGCTAATTCTGGAAAACGCCAAGATTCATAAGGTAGCTACCGAAGTTATCGATGAGATTTTCAACTTCATTGTCCGCGACACTTCGTCCTATGCCCTGAATTTGATGATGAATTATGCTAATTCAGGTGAGCAAGAAGCCTTGCTGCGCAAGATGCTTATGACTCCAGTTAATGACGAAGCTGTCAGCAATAAAGTATGGAAGGAACATGTGTTGAGTCTGGAAGGAACCTACGAAATGAAATAAAACTAAATACTAAGACTTGATGAACACTAGGACGGGAGCAATCCCGTCCTAGTATTTTAGAACAAAGTGGGCTGGCGCAGGACTGGAGAACCCGGTATTGAAGGGGGCTCATGACAGAGGGGAGTTGCCGGGGTAGTGACCGCTTCGGCGTGCCAGCGGGCCAGATTCCGCAGGGCATTGAGCTGTTCCCGGTTTCCCAGCCGGGCTTTTTTCACCGCCCGTTGCAGGACCGCATAGGAGTTGCTGATATCTTCTTCCCGAACGGGGAAGGGGAAGCCATCCTTACCACCGTGGGCAAAGGAATAACGCACCGGATCAGTATAGCTAGGCTCTACACCGTAAGCCACCTCCGCTACCAAGCAAAGTGCCCTCAAAGTGGCAGGTCCCACTCCGCTGGTTTCCAATAAAGCAGCAAAGTTTTCGGGCTGTTGCTCATAGGCAGCCTGCAGGGAACGCTGCAAATAACTGGTGCGGGGAATACTGTGCTGCCTGGGTAATGATAAATTAGCGCCAGATTGTATAGCTGACAATTCCTTTAATAACCGGTCGGGTGATTCACAAGCCAGCTGAGTAGACAAGTTGCGCACTTGTTCATTCTGACTGGCAACCAGATTGAGAGTGTCGTTAATACAATCGCAGCAGATGGCGTACTGGGGCTCTACTGTAAAATCTCTGACCTGGGAACCCAACCAGTGGTAGCGACGAGCCTGGCGCAGTTCCTCATTCATACCCTGCTGGATTACTGCCCAGTCCCCTGATTGAGTGAAGACAAAGAAGTGGTGGTAAATTTGATAGCCATCCTGAACTGCCGAGCTGTCTACTTTAGCTGCCATGCGGCTGGCATATATTAAGTCTTCAACCTTGCCCTGGATAGGATAACGGTCGGCCAGATCAGCGATTTCCAGGGGAGTCCGGCGGGCTGACCGGCCTTTTCCGCCAGCCAGGAATAGCCCGGCTTGAGGGCCTATCTCCGCCAAACCTTCTTTCAAGGCACCGCACACGGTAGTGGTTACCCCGGAAGAATGCCAGTCAAACCCAATTACACAGCCTAAAGCTTGAAACCAATAGGGGTCCGACAGGCGCCTCAGTACCTCACCGGTACCGAAATCTTCCAAAATTACTTCGATAATCGCCGCTGATAGAGATTTCATATGTGTAAAAAGCCAGGCCGGGCATTTTCCTCCATGCAGAGGCAAATTAGCAGTCCCAGTGCGCATGGTTGATCACCTGCTTATTTAGTAATAATGTAAGTATACCAGATAATTAGCTAAAAAGAACATATGTTCTGGAGGCTGTTACTGATTTTCCCTTATTCCTGACAGGTTCTGAAGCATAGTCAACGATAAACTTTTAGCAAGTTTTAATATGAGACTTTTGCATAATTCAAAAAAATGCCTTTAAAAAGGGTAGCTAAATCTATTTACCGCAAACATCAATACAGTTATTACCATATTGGTGAGATAGTAATGGTCAAATTATGCTGATTGCTAAAATAAAGGCAGACTAC
>JAKPGY010000078.1 GCA_029550685.1 Bacillota bacterium | reverse complement strand
TCCGGCCTTTGACAATGCCAGGGTGATTGCTGCTGTTAACGTGGTCTTACCATGGTCCACGTGTCCTATCGTACCAATGTTTAGATGTGGCTTGGTCCTCTCGAATTTTGCCTTTGCCATCTGTTCTCACCTTTCCTTTCCTTAATTCATCTGCCTTGTGATTAAACTGGCAGGCCGTACCGCCTGGCAATGATTTCCTTGCTTCGTGACTCTGGTACCTGGGCAAAATTCTTAATATTCATGGAGAAACTTGCCCGGCCCTGGCTGGCTGACCGTAAACTAGTGGCATAGCCAAAGGTCTCAGCCAAAGGCACCGTACCCTTGATAATCTTGCTTTCCCGGTTCTCTTCCAGGGCTACAACACGCCCTCGTCTGGAATTCAAATCAGCAATGACATCTCCCACATATTCTTCTGGCGATACAATCTCGATGTCCATGATCGGCTCCAGCAGCACTGGGTCTCCTTTACTCAGCAATTCCTTTACTCCCATGCTGGCCGCTACCTTGAAAGCCATTTCGGAAGAGTCAACTTCATGATATGACCCTCCTACCAGACTGATTTCAATGTCGTCTACAGCATAACCGGCCAGTATACCAGCCTGTAAAGCCTCCATGACTCCAATTTCTACCGCCGAGATGAATTCTTTGGGTATGACATCACCACTCAATCTATTAACAAATCGTTTGCCCTCACCTTCGGCCAGAGGAATTGCTTCCAGAATAACATGGGCAAATTGGCCTCTGCCTCCGGCCTGCTTTTCAAAACGTGATTCGGTACGTGCTTTGCTGCGAATGGTCTCTTTATATGAGACCTGAGGCCGGCCTATATTGGCATTAACCTTAAATTCCCTCACCAGACGATCAATTATGACCTCCAGGTGAAGCTCTCCCATTCCGGAAATAATAATCTGGCCAGACTCCTCATCAATTCTGGTCCGGAAGGTAGGATCTTCTTCCGCCAACCTTTTCAGGCTATCGCCAATGCGATCCTGATCCGCTTTGGTCTTAGGCTCAATGGCCACATCAACTACCGGCTCAGGAAAGGTCATGCTCTCCAGAATGATGGGCTGATCTTCACTGCACAGGGTATCTCCGGTTACAGTATCCTTAAGACCTACTCCGGCTACAATTTCACCTGCAAAAACCTCGTCGATTTCTTCCCTGTGGTTCGCGTGCATTCTCAATATTTTAGTTATGCGTTCCCGGTGTCCTTTACGGCTGTTGTAAACCTGGGCTCCGGATTTAAGAGATCCCGAGTAAACACGAAAATATGTTAGTTTCCCTACATAAGGATCA
>JAKPGY010000072.1 GCA_029550685.1 Bacillota bacterium | reverse complement strand
GCGAAGCGACGTGGCGATCTGTTAACAAAACCCCCCTATTCTTTACGCTTCCCTCACTTTTGTCACATTTCCTAACATTATGTCCAAAAGCAGGAATATACTGGATTTCACTCGAATTCTAATCCCATTTAAGGTGAAAGAGAGATTGCAATGCTTGCATCAGTTAATACTCTGGTTCTTACTGGGATTGAAGCCAATACAGTTCGGGTTGAGGTAGATATACTAAATGGACTGCCGGCTTTCGAAATTGTTGGATTAGCGTCTGCAGCCGTGAAAGAAGCGCGGGAGCGAGTTCGTTCTGCTCTGCGCAATTCAGGATATGAATTTCCCAACCGGAAAATAACCGTCAATCTGGCTCCGGCGGATGTGAAAAAAGAAGGAAGCCATTTTGATCTGCCCATTGCTATCGGAATATTACTGGCTTCGGAGCAGTTGAGCGAAATAGATGAGCTGGACAAGTATTATTTAGCGGGGGAATTGTCTCTGGATGGCAGCCTGAGGCCGGTTCCTGGCATACTTCCCATGGCCCTTCATCTGACAACTATAGATAATGCCAGTGGATTCATTATACCTGACAGTAATGGTTCGGAAGCCGCCTTAGTTGAGGAAGTTTCCAGCTATGGGCTTAATCATCTTAACCAGGTAATTGATTTACTTACCGGTGCCCTAATCAAGGAGCCGGAAAAGGACCGTCCTATCCAATCTGACTATGCAATGGTACCGGATTTTGCGGAGGTACGCGGACAGGAGTCGGCTAAACGTTCCTTGCAGATTGCTGCCGCCGGAATGCATAATGTTCTGCTCATTGGTCCGCCCGGATCAGGGAAAACTATGCTGGCCCGGCGGTTGCCGGGCATTTTACCGGAAATGACCCGGGAAGAAATACTGGAAACATCGCGGATTTATTCTGCTGCGGGCTTGCTGAACAGCAATAAGCCGCTGATTAATACCCGGCCTTTTCGTTCTCCCCATAAAAATGCTTCTGCTGCCAGTATTATTGGCGGCGGGCGGGTTCCTCGACCGGGCGAGATCAGTTTAGCCCAGAACGGCGTTTTGTTTTTAGATGAACTGCCGGAATTCAGCCGGGATGTTTTGGAAGCCCTGCGCCAGCCTCTGGAGGATCGGGTAGTGACAGTAGCCCGGGCCCAGGCAACTTGTACGTATCCTGCTCGATTCATGCTGATTTCTTCAATGAATCCGTGTCCTTGCGGATTTTTAGGTTCTGATCAGGAGTGTAAATGTACTCCCTTGCAGGTACAAGCTTACCGGAGAAGACTAAGTGGCCCGCTGTTGGACCGTATTGATCTGCAGGTAGAGGTACCCCGCCTGCAGTACGAACAGATTAAGGAACGCAAAAGTGGAGAAAATTCTGAGCAAATACGGATTAAAGTGACCCGGGCTCGAGAAATTCAGGCTAAGCGTTTTGCCAAGCTGCCCTACAAGGTCAACGCCCAGATGAGTACCGCCCAGGTCAGAAAGTTCTGCCGCCTGGATGAGGAGTCAGAACAATTACTAAAAAATGCCTTTACCAGATTGCATTTAAGCGCTCGGGCTTATGACCGGGTGTTAAAGGTTGCCCGCACTATAGCTGATTTGGAAGAATCCAAGGATATAAAAATAAATCACCTGGCAGAAGCGCTCCAGTATCGAAGTCTGGATCGCTCCTACTGGGCATAACGGGAGGATGATGTGTATCTGGGGGGAGGCAAATACTGTTGCAGCTATCTATTTTTCTTCCCTGAAAAAATAAAAGCTCACCTCCGTTGATCAGGCGGAAGAGAGCAAAAGTATATATTAATTAACTTATCCTAAAGCCGGGGAATTAGTTCTAGCTAAAAAACCGGATTTAGAGTTTAGAATGTGATTACATAGATTCCATTAGCATTATCTTTAGCAATGCTATATTGTATGTTGAATGTACCTAAAACTGATTCTAATGGAAAGAAGAGCCTGTCATGCTGCGTAAATACGCCTGTCTCTTCCCCTGGCTTTGAATTAAAGGAATATACTTTTGATTTGTTTTTATTATGTAAGGAACCTAATACATAGGATTGTGTAGCATTGACGTATTTACGTTCAATAGTGAGATAATCATCACTATTTTTTACCGCTATACTACCTTTAACATAAGGGTTACCAACCTCTGGCTCTACTATATAATCGTTATAATATGCACCTATAATCTTTAGTATTGAAGGTAAATCAAAATAGTAATTATTATCGTCTTGATAAACGAATTCTGGTGATAACCAGTACAAATCTTGCCCAAGCTTAATTGCAAACCGCTCCTTAACCAAGGTTAACTTAGTAGAATTGGTTGCTTGATTGTTAGAGATCTTAGCAGCATTATTATTCGTAAAAGTGGACGAAGTAACCAATACAGAATTAGTTTGCTCATCCCATACTACCTTGCATCCTAACGCCTCACTCAGTGCTCGGGCAGGCACCAAAACACGATTGTTTATTATTATCGGCGGAGAATCGCATTCTACCACATTTCCATCCACTATAGGTTGGATAGTGGTAAGCCCTTGTACTAACAATGGATTCATTAAAGTGCCTAGAAAAATGCCTAAGCAAAGAGTTATTATACTTTTTTTTCATCAAATCACTTCCTTCAAGTATACTGCGATTTTTATTTTACCAGAATTACTCTATAACTTATTATTTATACTTTAACCCCGATTTGAGAACACGGGGATATCATCCGGCAGTGTTTTATGGCAGGATTTGGTTGATGCGAGGCGAAACATGAGTTAATTACTATACAGATGTTTTAAAAATAAAGTCAAGAAAAGAATGTGGGTTATTTCCAGAGACTAATAAAAGTAGCGAAGCGGAGCTTACTATACCAGGAATTATGAAAAGAAAATGAAGGTTTTTATTAAAGGAGGTTACAGCATGAAACGGCTGACCAATTATTTTTTACAGGGCTTGCTATTCCTTGTCCCACTGGTGATAACAGTTTATGTATTTTATTTTTTGTTTAAGAAAGTGGACGGACTGCTTAAAATTCCTATACCAGGTTTAGGAATTATACCTGGGGTAGGCTTTGTGACTACTATTTTGCTAATAATACTGATTGGTTTTTTGGTTTCCAATTTTCTTACCAAAAGAATTATGCTGGTGCTGGACAACCTTTTTAATCGCTTGCCTCTGGTCAAACTTTTATATGGCTCCATAAAGGATTTGCTCAATGCTTTTGTAGGTAACAAAAAAAGTTTTAGCCAGCCGGTGCTAGTAAAGCTGACTTCGAATGGGGATGCCCATGTATTGGGTTTCATTACCTGTGAATCACTGGATAACCTGGGATTGGATGAGATGGTATCGGTTTATGTACCTCAGTCATATAACTTTGCCGGGCAGCTACTGCTGTTTCCCCGCCATCAGGTTACACCCCTGTCAATAAACAGTGCTGAGGTTATGACCTTTATTGTATCGGGTGGAGTAGCTGGCAATTAACGGTGCTGACGAAAATGTGGTTTACTTTTTGGTGCCTAGTATATTTTTAGCCTAATAAAGGTATCATAAAGGATGAAAATAAAAGCACTGCCTGGATTACATGGATTATATGAATGAAAGGAGAGCACACATGATCGGTACTATTGTCCGTTTTGTAGTTTCTGCACTGGTATTAATGCTGATCGGCTATCTGCTGCCGGGTATAACTGTATCAGGTTTTATAGGCGCCTTGATCGCAGCAGTGGTGATTGCTTTGCTGGGGTATGCTGTAGAAGCCATATTAGGAGACAAGATATCTCCTCGTTCCCGGGGACTTGTAGGTTTTATTACTTCTGCCGTGGTTATATATGCAGCCCAGTTTATTGTGCCTAATTATCTGGAAGTCTCTCT
>JAKPGY010000065.1 GCA_029550685.1 Bacillota bacterium | reverse complement strand
CAATCAGTTTCAGATGAAATAGGTTATAGCAAGGCGAGTATATATACTTGGAGGAAAAAGTATATTCAGAAAGGTACTGTAGCGCTTATGAACCCACCGAATGAAAGGCTAAGGGGAAAACTGACTGAAGGAAGCACATTCCAACGCCTCTGCTACTACTGCGAAACCAAGGGCTTTCTCTACAACAGGTTGGAACATACATTGGGGGCACGTCAGTTACGCAGAGCTTATGAAAAGCGGCATGGTACAGCCTGAAGATATCGCCGAGTTTTCTAACCGCATTTACAACGAGGCAAGACATCTCATAAACTTGATAGATGATGTAATACGGATCTCCAGACTGGATGAAAAAAATGTTCAGCTCCCCTTTGAAGAGATTGATTTATTGGAATTGGCAAAAGAAACAGTCGGCAGATTAGCTTCCCTTGCACAGCAGAAACGGATAAAGATATCAGTCGGCGGCGATAACGCGGTCATTTTTGGTGTAAGGCAGATACTGGAGGAGATGATTTATAATCTTTGTGATAATGCAATCAAATACAATTATGAAAACGGTATGGTTGATGTAAATGTTAAAATCTTATCCGATCAGGTTGTATTAACCGTAGCTGATAATGGCTTTGGCATTCCGAGGGAACACCAAAGCCGGGTGTTTGAACGCTTTTATAGAATTGATAAATCCCATTCAAGGGAAACCGGTGGAACTGGTCTGGGGCTGTCCATTGTAAAGCATAGCGTTGAATTTCATAATGCAAAGATTCGATTAAAGAGCAAGCCCGGAAAGGGTACAACGATTTCAGTTATATTTAGATGTGACAATAACTCGTCTATTTGTTTTGCAAATTTCTGAGCGACAATCTGCTTTGGAGTTTATAACAGGGTAACAAGAGCTGATGGCTTACCCAGTTTGGGAAGCTATCGGCTTATTTGTTTTATTTAAAAACCAAGATGCCCTAGTTTGAGATGGATTTAATTGATTCATGCATTAGCAGATTTGGTTACCATATAGCATTTTTATCTACTACCAATAAATTTGTTTTACTGATAAGATTTTAATCGTAGAAAACTTATAACGGAGGTATACGTGTGAAAAGGTTTTTATTAATATTGATGGCGTTTTTGATTGCTGCCATGCTTGCAACCGGATGCAATAAGGACGCAAGTTCCAAACCTACAGAGGAACTGGACCCTGATGCAGCCGTCACTATCAAAGTTGGTATTTGGGCTAAGGATAGCGATGCCGCAGGGTTACAGGCATGGGAGAATTATAAAAATGTTATGGCTGAGAATTATCCCAATATTACGATGGTGCCCGAACCTTATTCATACTCTGCCGATACATTTATTCCTATGGCGGTAAGCGGTACGGCGCCGAATATATTCCTTTGCCCGTTTACCGAGCCTAACCGTCTGATTACAAATAATTTTGTGGCTGACGTAACATCCCTCGCCGAACGGTATGGATTTAAGGACGGAATGGTCAAGGAAATGCTTGAAGTGGGCATGATGGATGGGAAAATTTATGGAATCCCCCGCGGCGGATATGCGTTGTCGCTGTTTATCAATATGGACCTGTTCAAGCAGGCGGGGCTGGTGGATTCCGAAGGGCTGCCGATTTATCCGAAAACTTTTGATGAGCTTGCGGAAACCGCTAAGACAATTAAGCAGAAAACCGGAAAGTCGGGCTTTGCACTTCCTTCCCGCGACCGCCAGGGCGGCTGGCAGTTTTCAAATATAGCCTGGAATTTTGGCGCAAAGCTACAGTATCAGGATGAAAGCGGGAAATGGAAAAACGGTTTGAACAGCGATGGCGCAGTTGCCGCATTGCAGTATTACAAAAAGCTAAAATGGGAATATGACGTTTTGCCGGCAGACAGCCTTATCAACTATGAAAAGCTGTATCAGCTATTTGGTACCGGCGAAGTTGGAATGATTATTGCCGGTTCGGATTCATTCTCAAGGCCGGTTAGCAGCTACGGAATGAATAAGGACAGCATTGCAGTTGCTCCAATTCCGGCAGGGCCCGGAGGACAATACTCGCTTTTGGGCGGAAACATGTTCATGTTCTCCCACAACTCCACGCCTAACCAGCTTGAGGCCTGCTTTAAACTGCTGAAAGTTATAGGCATGACTCCGGATGTAAATGACGATATGCTCAAGTCCATCGAAGAGGATATTCTAGTCCGTTTGCAGAACAACATTCCCGTAGGCCCTCAGTCTTTGAACGTATGGAGCAACTCCGAACGCGTTAATGCGGAACAGAAGATTTATGACAAATACACTAATGTAAACATGAAGCTGTTCCAGCCCTTCTACGACGTAGTTAACAAGACATTGAAGGCAGAGGAACCCTATTACTGCCAGGATATGTATTCAGCATTGGACAATGCAATTCAGGAATGCCTGACAAACAAGGATGCTGACCCCAAGGCACAGCTCGACAAAGCCGCAAAAGACTTCCAGCAGTTCCTTGACCAAGTTTAACAGGAGGGAGAGGCTTTTGTGAAATTAAAAGCAAAAGCTGGGCAGGAGGCAAAAAAAGCCTGGACCCTTTCCAGATTTACCCGAGAATTCGGCGGCTGGGTGTTTATGCTGCCAAGCCTTGTGCTCTTCGCATTTTTCGTCTGGGAGCCGATGGGATATGGCGTTGTTCTCTCGTTTTCAAAGCTTCGGGCTTTTGATATCGTAGGGTTTGCAGGACTTGATAACTACAAGTACGTGCTTAACCACCCATACTTCCAAACAGCATTAATCAATACTGTTAAATATGCCTTTTGGTCGCTGATAATCGGTTATATGGTTCCGATTATTGTTTCTACCGTAATCAATGAAGTTGTACATTTACAAAGATTTTTCAAATTTGTCTCATATTTTCCGTCCCTGGTTCCGGGAGTGGCAGCCCTTTTGATGTGGCAGTTCCTGCTCACTCCCGGCGATGAGGGGCTGATAAACAGTGTATTATTGGAAGTGTTTGGCATAGAGCCATTGCCATTTTTGCAAAATCCTTCATGGACAATTCCTATATTAATCATTGCACTTACATGGAAAGCCGCCGGTTCCACCACAATGGTGTATTTAGCTTCCCTCCAGAGTATTAATCCGGAACTGTACGAAGCGGCATCATTAGACGGTGCGGGCGTGTGGAGCAAGATCAGGTATATCACCATCCCCGGGATTTACAATACAGCCCGACTGATGCTGATTATGCAGATAATATCCATCTTCCAGATACTCTACGAGCCTATGGTAATGACCGGAGGTGGGCCCTCAAACGCTTCATTGTCGCTGATGTTCCTGAGTTACCAGTTTGCGTTTGATAAAATCCAGTTTCATTATGCTTCTGTGGTGGGAATAATTGTTTCGCTGATTCTGTTGGTTCTAACCGCTATTTACCTCAAATTTGTTAAGCCGCAGGACAGTTAGGAGATAAATTATGAAGTCAAGCAAATTAGCAACAAAAACCGGAATTATTTCGGCGATGGATTTAAAACGCACCTCCACAAGGGTGTTTTACCGATTCTTGTTCGCCTTATGCATATTGATGGTACTTATTTGCCTGCTGCCGCCGCTTTATGTAATGCTGTCATCATTAAAATCGGTGCAGGAATTCTACTCGATTCCGCCCACAATAATACCCCGTTCCTTTGAACCTTACAAAATTATTGATGTGTGGGTAAAAACCAATTTCGGAAGGCATTACATAAATTCTTTGATTATGATTGCCGGTTGTGTCGCTTCGGCTCTGGTTTTTAATGGCATGGCAGGATATACTTTGGCGATTTTAAAGCCCAGGGGGTACAAAATAGGCTTTGCGGTCATTATGTGGAGCCTTATGATGCCGACGGTTATTAATATCGTGCCGGTTATGGTAAATCTCACAAAAATCGGGCTTATCAACAGTTTTTTACCATTGTGGCTAGGCTATGGTGCAAATGCGTTTCAGGTAATGCTTTTCAAAAGCTTTTTTGAATCCCTGCCGGTTTCGTTGGTAGAGGCTGCTAGGATTGACGGCTGCACCTCTTTAAAAATATTTACAAGGATTATCCTTCCGATGAGCAAGCCCATTACAATGGTTATTACTGTTCTGACGGTAAACTCTTCATGGTCCGATTTCCTTATGCCTTACCTGGTTTTGAAAGATAAGAAACTTATGACTGTAATGGTTAAGATTTATGACATGGCAAACAGCCATTTTCCGAAGGATTATCAAATGGTCGCCCTGCTGTTTGCAATAGTGCCACCGGCAATTATTTTCATATTTTTCTCAAAATACTTTACCCAGGGCGTATCCATTGGCTCAGTTAAAGGTTAAATAAGTATTTCAGCTTACTATTCAAATCTCATCCTGAAAGGATGGTCGGAAATGAGCGAAAACCAGCAAAACCTCAAAAAAACCTTAAAGGCAATACTTGCGGTGGTAATGTGCTTTACTGTGATTCTTTTCGGATTGCTATCCTACCTTGTCCTTGACACCTTTTTTGTTGAAAAGACGGGAGGGAATGCGATTATATATCCTTTCCCGGAGGGGCTCAGTTCCAGCGCGAATACCATAGTTAAGATAAACGGCCAGGAGTGCTTTGTGTTTGAAACCAATGTTAACTTCCGGCGCCAGTCCCCGATGGGGAATGCCCAGGATGTTTTACAGCATGAGAAAACCCCTGTAGCGTCTTTCGATATGAAGGGAAAGGTTACAGTTTCGGTTACATTGCCAGGGCAGGATATCAAAACGGCCAAGGTCACGCCTTTGTCCTTAGGTATAAAACCCAAAATCAAGGGAGATACGGTGACATTTCAGGTTTCAAAACCGGGGCAGTTGACTGTGGAGTTCAATGATTCCCCAAAAGGTGCCCTGCACCTTTTTGCAAACCCTGTGGAGGAAAATATACCCTCACCGGATGACAGCAATGTTATTTATTTTGGCCCTGGTTTGCATGAGGCGGGATTGATTAATGTAAAATCCGGGCAGACCGTTTACCTTGCAGGAGGGGCTATTGTCCGCGGCTGGGTAGCAGGAACAGGGGTTGAAAATGTCACAATCCGCGGGCGCGGGTATTTCGATGGATCCACTTTCCCAAGGTATGCCGAGGACGGGGTTACCGGAGCCCAAAAGGTGCCGATTAATATGCAAAACTGCAAAAATATTACCATTGACGGCATCAGTTGCCTTGACCCTTCTGGTTGGGCGGTGAATACATATCACTGCACCGATGTGGTTGTAAATAATGTAAAAATAATAAGTTCCCGCCAGAACGGCGACGGCATTACAACCCAAAGCTGCACAAACCAGAAGGTTACCAACTGTTTTGTGCGAAGCTGGGACGATTCCCTCGTTGTGAAAGCATATGAGGGTGATGCCAGGGATATATCATTTGACAATTGCATTATCTGGACAGACCTTGCCCAGTCCTGCGAAATTGGTTTTGAAACTCGTGGAGAAGTTATTGAAAACATCCGATTCTCAAATATAACGATACTTCACAATTTCCATAAATCAGTGCTTTCAATCCACAACGGCGACAGGGCAACAGTCCGGAATGTCAACTATGAAAATATTGTTGTGGAAGATGCCCAGATGGGGCAGGGAGATGGCTGGAATTTCCTGATTGACATTTTGATTGATGACAGCATATGGAGCAAAGACTCAAAACGGGGACGGGTGGAGAACGTAAACTATAACAATATTAAGGTTATTGGTGGAAACGCTGCTGCTAACCGCATCAAAGGCTACAGTTCGGAAAATATGGTCAAAGGTGTTCATATAAAAGATTTGGTCATCCTTGACAAGAAAATAACCAGCCTTAAAGATGGTGCGTTTATCACTAACCCGTATATGGAAGATGTAACTTTTGAGTAAATCGGGAAGGGATGATCAGAATGAAAAAGGCCAGCCGCCTGCTAATTGCGATTAGTGTATTGTTAATTGGCTTTGGAATAACAGTACAAGCCGCCCCGCCGGATGCCTTGTACTACGCTGATTTTAACACAGGGCCCCTTGCAGAGCCGGAGCATTCAATGCAGGCCACCGAGAAAGGAGGTACGCTTTATATCAATAACGGGCCGATTGACTGCCAGGCTTCAATAGTGGACGGGGCATTAAAACTGACCCTGGGCCCCTCAGGGTATTATGGAATGAGCTGTGATTTGGTTAAATTCCGCGATGAAAGTGGCAAGCTTACAGATTATAAATATCTGGTTTTGCGAATGAAAGGCGAACGCGGCAAGGAAAACGCTGTCGGCAACGGGGCGCCGATGATGGTTATAGGTGGAGGGGACGGGCCCCACATTGGCACATTTTTGAATGACGTTGCCGGCATTGCAAGGCCTTTCCGCGATCCTTACGGCAACCCTATGCCAACGCTTACAACCGAATATCAGGATTTCGTTATCGCATTAACCGAGGATAATGTTCGGGTCAACCCCGGTAAAGCGGTATCCGGAATAAACTTTAACAATGCTGTGTCTACCACAACCTTGTATATTGATGAAATATATCTTACAAACACCATCCCGGAAGGGTACAAAAATAACAACGCTGTTACAACTACCGCAACATCAGCTACAACAGGTATCACTTCTGCAAAGCAGAATGGAGTGACAACACCCGGCAGGACAAATTCAAACACAGCATCTTCGGGCGATTTGACTGTAAGGATTGTAATGATTGTTCTTGTTAGTGTTGCATTGTTGTTGAATATTGCAATTTTAGCGCTTTTAATCCGGAGAATACAGAAGCATTCAGATTAAATTAAAGAGGAGAGGTTCTAATGAGGAAATTAGCAAAGCTCATTACTGTTCTTTTATCGGTTGTTATGGTCTTAACCATGATGGCTTCCGCCAGAACTGCCGATGCTGTGGTTTTCGCAGATTTTGACACAGCGGGGGATTTGAGAGTAGGCACACAATTCCCGAACAGCCCGTTGTGGCTTAACTTTGCAAATAACACAAAGCTATCAATAGTAGACAAGGCTCTGAAGGTTGAATTTGAACCGGACGGAAACTTCGGAATTGGCAACCCAACTGTAAATTTGAGGGCGGAAAACGGAGAGCCGACATATAAGTACCTGGTAATCCGCATTAAAGGTGAGAAAGGAAATGAGAACCGTACTGCAGTCGGAGGGCTTATCATTTCAATCGGCGGCGCAGAAGGCTCACATATGCGCCCCCTGAACGACCGCGAGGTGGGCGTTGCAATCCCTGCACTGGATAGAAACGGGAATGTAATGCCGGCGATAACAACACAGTTTCAGAATTTTGTTATTCCCCTTACCAAAGAAAACGTGCGTCCTACAGGAAATGCAATCAGCATTAATTTCAACTATGTAATGAACAAGGGCACAATTTATATTGATGATATTTATCTGACCAATACATATCCAAGCGACGCGGACGAGTATAAGCCCACCAAGGCACCAACCACAAAGGCAACCGAGAAAACTGCCGGCGGGGCAGTTACCACAAAAGCGGATACAACCAAACAGAATACCACTGCTCCCAGCAGTGCCGCTGATACCACAGCTGAGCAGACAGAACCCACCGGGTACAGCGATGTTGATACAGGCACAACGAAGGACGTTACACCTTCAACAGTGAATAGCGCTACAACGGCAAATACCGGTTCTTCTTCAGATGGCGGAATATCTGTTGGCGCAATGATTGCAATTGTCATAGGCATCATGGTAGTTGTTGGCGGCGGCCTGGTTGCACTCTACTTCCTGGTAATACGCAAAAAGGTATCTTAACTTTTAAATTAGTGAATTTTAAGGCTGCCCGCGTTTTTAGCAGCCTCCAGAATGAATGAGGCAAGCATTTAGATATTAGGGACGGTTATTAAAATGGCAGAAATATAAATTCTATTATGGGAGGTTTGGTTATGTTAAAGAAATGGCTTTCTATTGCGGCATCGGTTATGGTTGTCCTTATAATTTCGCTTAGTGTAATTGCGTCGGAAGTGGTATATGAAAAGCCCAGCGATGCACAGCTGTTCAGCGATTTCAACACACCGTTTACTGTTGTCAGCTGGGATGATGATGCTGCAAAGGTTGATGCAGGAGACGGCGTAAACAAGGTCCAGATTCTTGCAAAAGAAGGCAGTACCGGGCATTCGACGGTGGATGGGGCTATTAAAATAGAGTTCAAATCCTCAGATACAAACCCGTATGTCCGTTTCAGGCATACTCTGTCCTTTGCCAGTACAGTAGACGGCAAAATTGCAACCAAATACAAATACATGGTAATCCGTATTAAAGGCGAAGCCGATAATGGGATAAGCGTCAGCGGCGGGCCTGGCCAGGGTGCCCTGTGCATAGGCTTTGGAGGAGCCACCAACTGGTCTAAAGGCTTTACATTCCGCGATTCCGATTACCCTGACCAGGCGACTGCAGGAAAGGCGCACGACGGTTCGACACTGGCACCCATTACAAACGAATATCAAACCTATATTATAAAGATGGAAGATTCCTATTTCTCCAGCATGGGCGATGTCAGCGAAGGCAATCAAATGGCAGTCCGCTCAATTGGCAATTTCAATAAAACTGTTTACATTGATGAAATTTACTTTACAGACAACATTCCTCAGGAAAAGCAGCCTGAGGCTCCTGAGCAGCCCGAAGAAGACGAGGGCATTGACCCCAATGAAGTAAAATATAAAAAGCCTGTGGATGCGCAGCTTTACAGCGATTTTAATACTCCGTTTACCGTTATCAGCTGGGATGATAATGCCCAGGTTGATGCAGGTGACGGAGTGAACAAGGTGCAGATACTGGTTATAAACGGTAGCAATACCAAGCAATCAACTGTTAACGGTGCGCTTAAAATAGAGTTTAAATCCTCCGATACTGACCCGTATGTACGACTGAGAAACACCATGTCCTTTGCAGATACAGTTGATGGCAGAATTGTATCCAAATACAAATACATGGTAATCCGCATCAGAGGCACGGCGGATGAGGGTATAAGTGTTAGCGGCGGCCCCGGCCAGGGCGCATTATGCATAGGATTTGGTGGAGCTTCCAACTGGGCAAACGGTTTTACCTTCCGCAGCACCGATTATAGCGGTCAGGGAACCGCAGCAAAAGCACCCGACGGCTCGACATTGGCTCCTATTACCGACAAATATCAGACTCTGATTATCAAGATGGAAGATTCCTATTTCTCCAGCATGGGAGATGTCAGCGAAGGTAACCAGATGTCAATCCGCTCAATCGGTAATTTCAATAAAACTGTTTATATTGATGAAATTTACTTTACAAACAGCATCCCTGAGGTAGACACCGGCAGTGATGACGGCGATGATGAGCCTGAATATACCGATAACAATGTCATACCAGCGGACGCGATTTTCATTGAGGACGGCCGCCGCGATGAATTCCTTCTTCCCTTTGGCGACAAGAAAATCACCTTTGCCAATGGGGATAAAACCTCATTCCTGAATGAGGTGACAATCAACGACGTAACAGACCCCGGCGCGTTCACCCTTTCAAATGGCATTATTACCTTCAATTGCGCTCCTGATGCTTACCTCAACTATTCCTTTGGCGAAAACTACTATGTAAATTATAATTATATCGTATTCCGCATCCGCAGCACTGATGGAAGCGACGGTTCAAAATTTGCGGTGCGGCTTGGCTCATATGGCGCACAGGAGGTAATGTTTGATAAGCTCAGGTTTGATGCCGGCCATTATGTAAAGCCGATTACCGGAGAATGGCAGGATATCTATGTAAGCACCGAGGATTTCAACGGGTTAAACGGCAGGGAGTATCTTAAATTCCACGGCAAGGCTAATGGAACCTTTGAGATTGATTGCATATATATGACAAATACCGTGCCTGAAGGGTATGAGCCTGGCCCCGAAGTGCCACCTTTTGAAGAGCCTACAACTGATGTAACCGAACCTACTTCCAACGTTACAGAACCCACAAAGGATGGCGCCGGAACCGGAACAACAACCACCACAGGCACAAACAGCGATTCGCCAAAAACCGGAACAACAACCACCACAGGCACAAACAGCGGTTCGCCAAAAACCGGGACAACATTCCCGATGGGCATAATTGTTTTAGCAGTTTTCGCAATTGCGGCAATTATCCTTTCAGTTAACCGTAAAACTTGCAAATCCTGAGTTATTTCAAAAAAAGGCGGGTGAGGGAGGTAATCCTGCCCGCCTTTTACATACAAACCTGAAGGAGTAGTTTAATGCAGTCCCTGTTTAAAAAAATAGTCCAGATGCCCGCTTGGTTTAAAATAATGCTACTGGTTTATGCTGTTTTGGTTGTAACTATACCTCTTTCAATATTTATTTGGTCAGTCGCAAAACCTCAGGCACTGCCGCAGGAAAGTTTGGGGCTTGATTCGCCTGAATTTTCTGATGCTTATGAATCCACAAACCAGCAACCCGGAGCTGTGAATAAAACCAAAGCCTCTGCTAAGGATTACAATAAAACGAAGAATAACACAAACAACAACTCAACCAGGAATACAAAAAGCAATTCAACAGCAAAAACTGGAGCTGGCGCCATTGCAACAACATCCAAAACACCCGCAAACAGCAAATCAACGGGTTATCCTTCCGGCAAAACCCGCCTATATTCCGGGCCAGCCGGGATGAAATCCAGCAGTATTTGCAAGGTTTCTGTGAACGGAGAGGATTGTTTTGTATACGAAACAAATGTGAATTTCCGCAGGGTATCGCCAAACGGAAATGCCAGCGATGTTCTGCAGCTTGAAAAAACGCCGGTGGCATATTTCGATTTGGAAGGCTGCGCCCTGGTAACCGTTACGCTGCCGGAAAAGGTGTCCTCCGCGGTTGTCACTCCACGCTCAAGCGGGATTAAGGCAACTGTCAGCGGAAACAGGGTTGAATTTACAGTCAGCAAGGCAGGGCAGTATACTGTTGAGTTTAACGATTCCGTCCACAAGGCACTGCACCTGTTTGTAAACCCCATTGAATCGAATTCGCCTGCACAAGGCAGCGATAACCTGCTGTACTACGGTCCCGGAATCCATGAGGTCGGTGCGGTGTATCTGAAATCCAACCAGAGTGTTTATATTGCCGGTGGCGCGGTCGTCCGTGGCTGGTTTGTAGGCAATTATGTCGAGAACGTTAAAATCTACGGGCGCGGGATTGTGGATGGATCTATATATCCCCGTTATGGAGCGGATGGAAAAACAAGCGCCGCCCATCCGCCAATACAGTTTTCAAAGGCAAAAACAGTTTCGGTGGACGGGATAATTTTCCTTGACCCTGCGGGCTGGACAATTAATACATACCATTGTACCGATGTGGCCATCAACAATGTTAAAATCATCAGCTCCAGGCAAAACAGCGACGGAATCACCACCCAAAGCTGCACAAATCAAAAGGTTACCAACTGCTTTGTGCGAAGCTGGGATGATTCCCTGGTTGTCAAGGCATATGAAGGGAATACGAAAAATATCTCATTTAACAACTGTATTTTCTGGACAGATTTGGCACAGTCCTGCGAAGTGGGGTATGAGACCCGTGGGGATATTATGGAGGATATAACCTTTTCCAACATAACTGTGCTGCATAACTTCCATAAAGCAGTCCTGTCGATCCACAACGGGGACCACGCTACTGTCCGGAATGTCCGGTTTGAAAACATCGTCGTAGAAGATGCTCAAATGGGGACCGGAGACGGATCAAATTATCTCATTGATATTCTTATAGGCGAAACTATATGGAGCAAGGAAAACGTCCGCGGAAAAGTGGAAAACGTTTATTTCAATAATATAAATGTCCTCGGCGGAAAATTTCCTGGTTCCCGCATTTACG
>JAKPGY010000059.1 GCA_029550685.1 Bacillota bacterium | reverse complement strand
TTGCAAATCACTTGGCCGCCGAAAGTTATCGGTATTTCCTGCAATTTCAGAATCGGATACTTGGTATTGTTCCTGTATACCATCACCTGACCGCTTTCCGCCACTACCGCCATGCCGCCCTGGCTGATATGGCTTTCTATCAGTGGGTTGCTGCGATTTTGCGAGAAATAAACCAGATTGCAGCGCACCAGGCTGCTGATATACCCGGTCATGCTGTCATCAGCGTTTAACACGGCATAGCCTTTGGGCTTGATCGCTTCTACCACCAGGGCTTTGACGAAGGCCATGTCTTCCAGGGTATTGATCCCCTCAAGCCCCAGATGATCCTCGCTTATGTTCACTATCACCCCTACGTCTGCCAGATCATATCCCAGACCCCGGCGGATAATACCGCCCCGTGCGGTTTCCAGAACGGCCACTTCCACTTCGCGGTTGTAGAGAATAGCCTGTGCGCTTAAAGGTCCGGTATGATCGCCGCTGGAGATGCATTCCTCTCCGATGTAAGTGCCGCTTGAACAGGCCATGCCCACCTTTTTGCCGCTTATGGCCAATACATGGCGGATCAGCCTGGTCACAGTAGTTTTGCCATTGGTACCGGTCACGGATATGACCGGGATGGAGTAAGGGGCCCCTTTGGGATAGATGTAATCAAGGATGTCCGCGGCTACATTTCTGGGCTGTCCTTCCGTTGGATAAAGATGCATGCGCAGGCCCGGGCAGGCATTGACCTCGATCACCGCCCCGTTGGAAGTGGTCAGGGGCTGCGCTATATCGCTCAAGATGAGGTCGATGCCGGCTATATCCAGTCCGATGAGCTGGGCGGCTCTGACCGCTATGGCTGCATTGGCGGGGTGGACCTCTGCGGTACAGTCCCGGGCCGTTCCACCGGTGCTCAAATTGCCGTTTTCGCGCAGATATACCACTTCTCCCTCAGCAGGCACTGACTCTGGGGTAAGACCTGCTCGCTGCAGGATCTCCTCTGCGGTCTGATCAAGCCTGATTCTGGTCAGAGGCTTCTCATGGCCCACTCCCCGCCGGGGATTTTCGTTTTCGGCCGCTACCAATTCAGCCACCGTGTGAACACCATTGCCGACCACACAAGCAGGCCTGCGCTCTGCTGCCGCTACCAACCGGTCTCCTACCACCAGCAGGCGATAATCTTTTCCAGCAATATGCTTTTCCACGATTACTTGTCTGGAATAGCGGATGGCCTTCAAATAAGCGGAGTGTAATTGGGAAGGGTCATTGATATTGGCAGTAATGCCGTGGCCATGATTGCCGTCATACGGTTTTACTGTCAGGGGGTATCCCAATTGCTGCGCCAACCTGAATAAAGCCGCTTCCGAATCAACTGTGCTTCCCTCGGGAACCGGGATGTTGTGTTCATGAAGAATATCTTTAACCAATTGCTTGTTTTGTGCCACATCTACAGCTATACAGCTGGTTGTATCCAGCAGTGATGACTCTATGCAGCGCAGGTATTTTCCGTAGCCAAGCTGCAGCAGGCTATCATTCCCCAGGCGCCTGACCGGGATGTGGCGTTTTTTGGCCTCATCCCAAATAGCCCGGGTGCCGGGTCCAAGATCGCTATCCCGGCTCATTCGGCCTAGCCGGTTGACATAATCTTGTATAGCTACCGGCCGGCCATGGGCCAGATTGGAGATGATCTCTACCGCAGCCCGGCCAAATTCCAGGCATGAGCAGTCATTGCAGTATTCATAGATGATGGCATAAAGCGAAGGCTCCTTTACTACCCGGGTTTTCCCGAAGTAGACCTCATACCCGAGTAGGCATTGCAGCTCAAGCGCCAGGTGCTCAACCACATGGGAGAAGTATGTACCTTCATACAGCCTTTCCACAAATCCCCCCTCTCGCCCGGTACAACAGCAATGGCTATTCAATCCGGGGAAGTGATGCAGCAATTGCTCATTGAATCCGGCGATTTCATTGCTGCTAACTGCAGTTAAATCCTCAAGATCAACCAGCATTTTAACTACCGGTCGGTGGCAGTAAATATTGCGACCGCTGTAATTGCGTATATCAATAATCTGCAACGAGCAATCCTCCTCGATGTAACACAGGTTTCAATGAAGTCTTAATACCTGGCGCTTTTTCAAATCAAATCCATAACCGCTGGACAGAATGTGAATGGTAGCACTGGTTATGGTCAAAATCTCATCAGGCTTTAGTTCCGAAACATTGGTGCTGCGAATAGATGTGCCGTCAATAACCGTGACCGCATTATTTCCCAGCACCCGGAATGTATTGTCGGGGAAAACTATAATGGCGGTATCTTCATCGATGCCGATGCCTAAAATGCCGGGGTTCTCCGCTACCCCGCACATCAGCCGTCCCAAGCGCCCCCTTTGGTCAAAGTGCTGATCAATGATAGCGCCTTCCAGGAAACTCAGACCGGGGGCCATTTTCAAAGTACATTTCCTGGCGGCATCATTGCTGTTGCCTTCAACAATCATGGTGCTGCTCATAACCGATGCCCCGGCGCTGGTGCCGGCCACGGCTGTTCCTTTCCGGAAGGAGGAGGCCATAGCCACATAAGCCCTGGTTCCTCCTAAAATGCTGGTTATCCTGAGCTGGTCGCCGCCGGTGAAGAAAAATCCGGTAGCATTCTTGATGCGCCGGATAATATCCTCCCGGTTGGCCTCCTCGCGCGTGTTAATATTCAAAATGTCAGCCTCTTTAGCCCCCAGCCACAAAAAAGCCTCACGGTAATCCTCCCCTGCTTCCTGCGGGCGTTCGGTAGCCGTGGTTATTATCCCTATCCTGGCCTCCCTGCCTCCCATGTACTCCACAACCTCTTCCAGAATACTGCTGTCACCATATCTATCTTCAGCACCGCCGATGATTATTAAACACCCTTTTTGCTTGTCTCCCATGCCAGCCTCCATTCTGCCCGCTTTCGGCCTATGGTTCGAACCTGCCTTTTTTCAAGACCTTTTCATCTTGAACCATCAACTCTCCCCTGGCCAAAAGGCAAAAGATGCTTAAGTCGTTCTTCTTCAAAACCAGAATATCGGCATCACTGCCGGCTAACAAGGCTCCTTTCTTCGGATATAACTTTAGCAATTTGGCCGGGTTTTCAGTTACGGTTTTGATTACCGCAGCCTTATCCAGGTGAGGGCTCATTAAACAGGTCCGCAAATCATCCAAAAGCTGATCCATCCTGGATACCCCGCCTTCGGCAGCACTCCCGTTCCCATCTGAAGATATGGTAAGCCTTGCGAAATCAATGCCTTTGGCGGTCAGAAAATGTAAAGCTTCAGCTACGCTCAAACCCGCAGTCTCACCGGCGGTCAGATCAATATAGCCGCCTCGCTGCAGCATTTCTATACCTTGAGCAAATACCCGGGGATTGCGGTTTACATGTGTGGGCACAAAGATTTCCAGGGGAAAGTCAGACTCCTGGATAAGCTGAAATAAAGGCATCAGGCCCTGCTGCCCATCACCCACATGAATATGCAACACCCCTGCCTTGCCCCCTAGCATACCGCCTGCAAGGGCTTCTGCAGCCAGGACCTTCAAGTCCTGTAAAGTGGGGTGATTGGACCTATAATCCGAAATGGCTATTTCGCCGACCCCTATCACCTTGTCCAAAAACACGATGTCAGTCAACACGCGCCCGGTTAAGGTTTCAGTGGGACTGCCGTAGCTGCCGGTGTAGATATAAGTGGTAATGCCTTCAGCTTCCAAACCCCGTGACTTTTGCAACAATCCGGCTATATGGTGAGAAACGCTGTCAAAGCCCAGGATCCCTACCAGTGTGGTAACCCCGGCTTTGAGCACATCGCTCAGCGTGATTTCAGGAATACGGCTGATAGGGCCCTGCTCCCCGCCTCCTCCGGTAATGTGAACATGCTGATCGATTAGGCCCGGCATAACCATACAGTCATTACAATCAATTATTTCCGCATCCCAGAGTTTGTCCGCCGAAATATCCGGTTTTACCTCGCAGATGCGGTCATAGGCCACTAGTATGTCCATTTTGGCGGCACCATCGGGCAAATAGCATAAGCCGCCTTTTAATAGCTTAAACACCGGGAACCTCCATAATAATGGTTCTAATTCAGCATCTGCATTAGCTAATAAAAATAATCCTTTAAAGCCCTATGTAAAAACAGTCAGCTATGCCGTTGGTTGCCAGGGCAGGAACGATTGTAGTATTTTAGCCGCTGAGCGGTTGGGCTCAAAGCGGTCAAAAAGTGATGGTGAAGCCTGCATTTGTATTGCTGCCGGATTAATAAGCCTGCACAGGCTTCACGAACGCATCCAGACCCAATATAATAAAGAATATATGGAAAGCGGAGGTTAAGGGAGTTGCAGCACACATTCTTATTTGAGGAAGGCTATTGGAAAGCCAGCGGTTATTATTATACCGAAACCGGCCAGGCCTACCAGGTGGAGGGACAGGTCCGCATCTATCATGAGGATAATTTGTGGATCAATGACGGGGTGATGAAAGTGGTAGGGCAGGAATCCATCGAGATACGCAACCGCTATGAGGTAATACCCTGGGAAGAAGGCCAGGAGTTGACCACCTGGGTATCGGTGAATCCCGGTCTGGGGGTTTTAGAAGGTACTTTTACCATAACCGATGATTGTATCATTTCCGCATATAAGGCTGAAAAAGGCGAGTTTTCGGGTGCAGAGGTTTTGATCCAGGCCAGTGCGGACCGCTATTTAAACCGGGGAGTCCTGGTCTACAAAGGAAAAGAGAAGCTCTCTTCGTGGTCCGTGGAGCTTAACCGGGTACAGAACCTGCAGGCTTACTAAATAGGCCGGAAAACTGCCTCTGGGGCGGTAAACAGGCGTTGAGCTTATTTATCATGAAAATACTGCCCCGGGCATATAATTTAACAGGCTTGCAAATATATTGCCCCGGGTGGTAATATAATGCTCAGTAGTATGGTATTTACCGCTGTATAATACTTACTAAAACTGCATATGCGTAGGAAAAGTAGAATGGTAGGGTTTGGCATGTGATACCCCGGATGTCGTCGCTTCTATCTGGGGCTTTTGCATTTTTGTGACTCCTACGGGGGTCTTTTGCTTTTCCTGGGCAAAAACACAAAAGGGAGGATGAAAGGATGAATTTTGCTCAGTGTAGGATGGCAGGCAGGGGATGGAGAAAGACCGTCTCCTGGGTATTGGTGGTGGTGATGCTGCTGGCATTGAGCGCCCTTACCGGATGCGGTTCCCAAAGTGCCGGAACTGGCCTTGATGCCGGAGTTGTGGAATTGAAACTGGCTCATTTCTGGCCTTCGACCCATCCGGTGGAAACCCAGCTGATACAGCCCTGGGCCAATGAGATCAATCAGGTAAGCAACGGAAAGGTCAGGATAACCAGCTACCCGGGTGAGACCTTATTGAAAGCCAATGACATCTACGACGGGGTGGTAAAAGGGGTAGCGGATATTGGCGTATCCTGTTTTGCATATACGCGGGGGCGCTTCCCGGTTCTGGAAGTGTTTGAACTGCCGGGAATCATCTACGAGAGCTCTGAGGTGAGCAGCAAGGTGGCCTGGGAGAGCATACAGTCCATAAACCCTAAGGAGGTTCAGGATACCAGGCTCATGATGGTATTTACCACCGGCCCCGGCAACCTGTACACCAAAACAGCGGTAAATCGGCTGGAAGATTTACAGGGCATGGAGATACGGGCTACCGGTTTGAGTGCCAAAACCCTCAGCGCACTGGGTGCCATTCCGGTGGGGATGGCTCAATCAGAGGCCTATGAAGCCTTGTCCAAAGGGGTGGTAAAGGGCAATCTGGGGCCTGACGAAGTACTGCAGGGCTGGAAACAGGCCGAAGTAACTTCGTTTTTGACCAAGACCCCCTTTCTCTACAATACCTTGTTCTTTGTGACTATGAACAAAGAGCAATGGGAGGCTCTGGGGCCGGAACTACAGCAGGCCATAACTCAGGTCAATCAGAAGTACTTCGAAGAGGTGGCTGCCGGGTTGTGGGATCAGCAGAATGAAGCTGCTCTCAAATGGGCCGTGGAAGATAAGGGCATGCAGGTCATCGAATTGAGCCCGGAGGAGAGCCAGCGCTGGATCTCCCTGGTAGAGCCCATTCAGCAGGAATACGTCAAAAACATAGCTGGCATAGGGGTCAACGGTGAGGAGATACTGGATAAGGTTAAAGCCCTGGCAGCGGAATACAATTCCGGGTTGTAAGGAGGGCCCAAGATGGAGAGATTCAGCGGATTAGTGGAGAATGTAGGCCGCTTTTTAGACAATATCGCGGCTTTCTGTGTAGCCGCTACCATGGCGGTGGTGGTTTTGAATATCATCTTGCGAACTCTGTTTAACCGCCCCCTGTTGGGAACGGTGGAGTATGTCAACATATTGACCGCAGTGACCATCGGTCTGGCTTTGGCCTATTGCGCCTTCTGTGACGGGCAGATCGCGGTCGATTTTTTGATGGAAAAACTGCCCCTGCGCCTTCAAGCCACCTCAGAGATCATAACCGGGATTCTGGCCTTCGGCTTCTGGGCACTGGTGGCCCGTTACATGCTGGACTACAGTTATGAGATGTTAACTACCGGACTGGTTAGTTCTACGGTGCAAATACCCATGTATCCGGTGTCATATCTGATTGCCTTGGGGCTGTTGGCTTTGTGTCTGGTGATTTTATACCGCATAACGGAATCGGTGAGGAAGGTCTGGGAACTGGCATGACAGCATCGACTTTTGGCTTAATCGGAATAGTGGTATTTCTGGCCTTATTGCTGCTGCGCATGC
Source organism: Bacillota bacterium (assembly GCA_029550685.1). Taxonomy (GTDB): domain Bacteria; phylum Bacillota; class Syntrophomonadia; order Syntrophomonadales; family Syntrophomonadaceae; genus DTU018. Next base: position 2,970 of record JAKPGY010000059.1, on the reverse strand, counting down.
CCATAGCCTATGCCATGGCATTGGTCGGGTTCGCCGGCTTCGCTTATCTGACCTCGGCTACGGCCGCTCTGGACATGGTGGCCAAGGAATTGTTCAGCACTTTTTCCTCCTACAGCCTGAGCGTAATCGCCATGTTCGTATGGATGGGATTCCTGGCTTATTACTCCGGCATCGGCACCCGCTTGTATATATTTGCCTACAAGCTGATCGGGCACTGGCCGGGGGGATTGGCCATCGCCACCCAGACGGCCTGCGCGGTGTTCGGCGCCATCTGCGGGTCAAATACCGCCACAGCAGCCACCATAGGCGCAATCGCACTGCCGGAGATGAAAAAATATGATTATGATAAATCCATGGCTACCGCCAGTGTGGCCGCCGGCGGGGTACTGGGGGTTTTGATCCCTCCCAGCGTCATCTTCATCGTCTATGGAATGGCCACCGAGATATCGGTAGGCAGGTTGTTTATGGCCGGCATTCTGCCCGGGATACTGCTGATGGTTTTGTATCAGCTCACCATTTCACTCCTGACCTGGCGCAAACCGGACCTGGGACCGGCCGGACCTCGCTCCAGCTGGAGAGAACGCTGGGATGCCCTGAAAGGCGCCCTGGGCCAGGTTCTGCTGGTCTTTATGATCTCGATGGGAGGGCTGTTCTTGGGCTGGTTTACTCCTACTGAGGCCGGTGCGGTTGGGGCTTTCGGGGTATTGCTGGCGGCCTTGATGGGAAAAAGCCTGAATTGGGAAGGCTTTAAAAAATCGTTATATGATACCACCAGAACCACAGCGATGATCATGCTGCTCATCGCTGGGGCCATGATATTCGGGCGGTTTCTGGCTATAAGCCGGGTCCCCTTTGAACTGGCTGCCTGGACTGCGGCATTGGATCTGCCGTCTTTCGCGGTGATGGGCCTTATTCTGGTAGTCTACCTGATTATGGGCTGTTTTATCGATGCCCTGGCCATGATACTTCTGACCATACCAATCTTTTACCCTATTGTCACCAATACCCTGGGGTATGATCCTGTCTGGTTTGGAGTCATAGTGGTTCTGGTGGTGGGAATGGGCATTATCACTCCCCCGGTAGGCATGAATGTGTTCATTATCAAAGGCATTGCTCCGGATGTGCCACTGGAAAACATATTCAGAGGGATCTGGCCGTTCCTGGCCGCGATCGCGGTTTGCCTGGTTATTCTGATGGTATTCCCGCAAATCGCGCTATTTCTGCCCAACTTGATGTCTTAAGAAAACGTGCCAGGCACCACAGTTATGCAAAGGGACGCCGAATGACACAAGGGGACGCGTTGAGACCACTGAAAAAGTACCCCTATCAAACCGCTATTGAGTACTTTTTGAACCGGTCCGTTGGATTAATCAATAATCTGCGTTGCAATAACCATGAAAAAATAGTATTTAAGCCTTGTAAAGCGGATACCAGTTTGGCTATCCGCTTTAAATTTACCGCTATGGCCGTTAGTTTGGCCTGTATGCGGATGCTTAGTAGACCATAGCCTTTGGCTCGGTTTAGTCCATGTATCCTTTTGAGTTCTGCGTTGGTCGATTCAATCTTTGCTCGCTTTCGGTATTCATCAAGGAATTCCTGGGTTTTTGCTCTTTGACTGTACTCATATATCTCTGGGGTATTTATACCAACTCTAAGTATTCTGGCTATTCGCTTACTTTTTCCTACGCATTCAGCTCGATGGGGACATTTGCGACAGCGTTCACGTTCAAAGCTGTATTCCAGCAGCCTGTGTTTCTTGCCTTGTTTGTTTTGGGTTTTAACTTTTACTTTTATCGTTTCATTTCCCATGAAACAAAACCATTGGTCACTATCTTTATTGTAGCTAAACAGTTCTTCATCGATTTTGTAGGCGCTGGGACTTACCGGTATGTAAGCTAAAGCTCCTTTTTCCTTTATCAGGTCAAGGATATCAGCACGACAATATGCTTTATCACCATATACTCCGGTCATGGTTAACCCTGATTGCTCTGTCGTTTCGATATGATCTTTAAACCGGCAGCCATCCACATAGTTACCTGGTTCTACAATGATACTGGTGATTATTTTGCCGTCAGTGGTTTGGCACAATTCTGCCTTGTAGCCATAAAACGATTGGGTTTTGCTTTTGTAACCAACCCGGGCATCTTTGTCTACCAGTGAACGGATCCCTTTTTGTTCGATGAACAAGTCGCTTTCTAAGATTTCCTGCGCTTCCTGAACTACTTGTATGACTTCCTCGGAGGTTTCCTTACTGGCTTGTTCGATCAGCTCTTCCAGATAATCCTTCATAACCTGTTTTGCTTCACTGTGATCCTCTATCTGGGTGTAATCAGGAATTTCATATTCTTCCTGTCCCATAGCCTTAAATATATTCTTAGCCAACTGCTTCATAATCCTCTCGGGTACTTTTTTAGTAGTGTTAGCTTCAATATGGGTAGTATCTATTACAATACCAGTGCTGCTTTTGATGATGCCTCGATCTACACATTGCCGTACGATTTCGGCAATAATGGCATCCATACTGATATCTCTTAAACGTTGGGTACGAAATTTGGTCAGTAAGCTGGTTTCAGGCAAAGGGTCTTCAGGGTTAAGCCCTATAAACCATTTGTAAGCCAGGTTAACGCTTAAGTCCTGCATCAATTGTTCATCAGACAGGTTATACAGGTATTTTAAAATCTGTATCCTTAACATCATTTCGGGTTCTTTGGCGGGTCTGCCAAAATGCCTGCAATACCGGTCTGCTAACAGTTCATTAACAAAGCTAAGATCAATGGCAGCATTTATCTGTTTTAGAATGTGATTATCGGGTATCATCTGGTATAATGCGTAGTAGAAGCTACTTTGTTTAAAGGTGTTTTCAACTAACATAAAAAGCATTCCCTCCCAAGTGTAATGTGTTTGGTTGACTTAATTATACTATAGGAGGGTATGCTTTTTATTTTTTATTCGGACTTTTTCAGTGGTCTC
>JAKPGY010000057.1 GCA_029550685.1 Bacillota bacterium | reverse complement strand
GGTGGCCACCTACAACATATATACTAGAATGGAAATAAAAAGCAATAGCTTTGCCCCGAAAGGTTCAAAATCGAACGTGAATGGGTTATATTTCATTAATGAATTATCCAGGTAAGAAGGAGTAGAGAAAACCCTTTTGTGGGCAAGGGTATCGATGTAGTTTCAGCATTGGCTCCAAGCCAATCGGGGGATAACCGACAAAGACATAGGAGACTGGTTAAACTTCATAAATTTAGCAGAAAAATAATCTTATTATGGCCACAGCATGGTAGAATGGGATAACAGAATTTTACTGGTACGAGGATGGAATGATGGAATGATCGGTGAGGTTCATACTGGAATTTACAGATTGCGTTTACCTGTTCCTGGAGCTTTAAGAAGTATTAACAGTTTTCTGTTAAAAGGGCGGGAGGGATGGTCGGTAATTGATGCGGGACCTCCCCTTCCCAAGTGTAAGGAACAATGGGAGACGGCTATAGAAGACTTAGGCATTCAGTTTACTGACATCAAGCAGATTCTGATAACCCATGGCCATATAGACCATGTGGGCCTGGCCGGGTGGCTGCAGGAAAAGTCCGGGGCCAAAGTTATTATGACGGAAGATGAATATAAGCAGGCCTTCTATCCTGATGAAACCGAACAAGTAGGGTCCTTGTATTACCAGGATGGTATGCTCAGCCTGGGTATTAAGGCAGAAGAAATCGAGCAAATGACGGCTATACTGCGCTTTGCTACTGTAATACCGGAACCCTGGCCTGAGGTACAATTCCTTGAGGAAAAATCAATAGAGTTCGGGGATCGCCCTTGGGAAGTTGTTCTCACCACCGGCCATACCAATGCTCATGTTTGTCTCTTTAACCGTGAAGATAGACTATTGCTGTCTGGAGACCAGATTCTGCCCACTATTTCAACGGTAATTCGTTTTCCTACCAGAGTTGATGATAACCCGTTGGAGCAATATCTTGATTCCTTAAATCGTCTTCTGCAGCTGAACCCTGCCTGGATCATGCCCGCTCATGGAGAACCTTTTGATGATCTGGACGCCCGCATTGATCAGTTGTACAAACACCATGAGGAGCGATTGGGGCTTATAAAAAGCTGTATGGGGAATGAACCCCGTATTGTCCGTGCTATAGTCAACGAACTGTTCGGTTCTGGGTTGGATGTGTTCAACTTATTCCTGGCTACCGGGGAAGTCACTGCCCATCTTTTAATGATGGCATCCCAGGGCCAGGTTCAGATTGACAGGGACCCGAACAATAATCAACTGTATTTCTCGCTGGTTTAAGTATGCATAGAGGAACGGTTTCCGTTTCACGGCCATTAGATTAATATGTGCCCGTGAAATGAAAAACGCTCCTCTTTTTGCCATCTTTTTCCCAATGTTTCCCGGCAAAAAGCGTAAGAACATTAATTACCTGCCGTAAGGGTATATAAGGATGTTTTAGGAGGGCTACATGATGAAGATTAAGGGTAGGCAGGCGGTAAGCATAGGCCTGACACTGCTTATGCTGATGGGACTGCTGGCAGGGTGCGGTGGATCTCAGTCAGCCGGTGATTTTATTGCTGATGACCAGATAACTTTAGCTGCGGAATTTGCGCCTTATACTGAAGTGCCCGTGGATGAGCAGCCCAGTCTGCCCATCTATAAGGTTGAAGCTGATCTTAGCAATGTGGAAAACAGCAGCCGCTTTCAGTTCAATGATGAGGCACGACAGCGTCTCGTGGAAAACGGCTTTGTAGTTATTCCTGGTATGGGCACGGAATTTTTCCTGACCTACGAATTTAACCGCTATGACCATGTGCCTAATTTCATTACCACTGATGCTATGCTGCACAACTATCACCTTTATTTCCAGCATCTCTTGAAGACCGTGGAAAGGAACCAGTTGATCCCCGAATTAAGGAAGCTAAATAAGGGTATGATGGGACTTTCCCAAGAGCAGTACCGTATTTTGCAGGGCAGCACCTGGGAGAATGCCGCCTTGCGCAACTTGGCCTTTTTTACGGTAGGCAGCTGTTTACTGGATCCCCAGACCCAGATGCCGGCTGAGGTGAAAGAAGTGGCAGAAGCGGAGCTGGAGCTAATCAATGCTCACCAGACCACCGCTGTTTCCCCAGTGATGAGCATGGGCCGCCAGCCGGATGTTTTGGAGTCCTTAAAGGAAGATTACACCCAGTACATTCCCCGCGGTCATTATACTTACAATGAGGAGCTGGAAAACTACTTTAAGGCTATGATGTGGTATGGCCGCATGACCTTCCGAGCCAAGGATGAAGATGAAACCCGCTCCGCGGTTTTGATAACCATGGCTCTGCATGATAATAAGGTATATTCCCCCTGGGCCAGCATCTATGATACTACCGAATTTTTCGTAGGGCGCAGTGATGACCCGGGATTTGCAGAGTATGCCCAGGTGCTGCGTAAGGTCTATGGAAATAAATTCTCCCTAAAGGACATCAGCCGGGATGATGCCAAGTGGCAGGCTTTCCTGACCGAAATCCGCCAGGTAAAAGGGCCGGTAATCAATTCCATTTCCATATTTGATGCCAGCATACAGCCTGACCGGGATGCCGAAATCAGCGGTTTCCGGTTCATGGGCCAGCGCTACACCGTGGATGCTGACATATTCCAGCGCTTGATTTACCGGGAAGTAGGTGAAAACCCAGCTGGTGAACGGCGCATGCTTCCCAAGGGTTTGGATATTCCGGCCGCCCTGGGATCCGGTGCAGCCAGCCAGATACTCAAAGGAATGGGTGAATATGAGTATGAAAGCTACCCCGAAAACATGCAAAAAATACAGCAGTACCTGACGGGCTTGGAAGAAGCCACCTGGCACCAAAACCTGTATTGGAACTGGATGCATACCTTAAGGACGCTGACCCGGCAGATTCCTGAAGGCTATCCCACCTTCATGCTCAATCAAGCCTGGACCCATAAAGAGCTCAATACCTTCCTGAGCAGTTGGACGGAATTAAAGCACGATACCATTCTCTACACCAAGCAAAACTATGCGGAAATGGGCGGGAACGGCATGGAAGAAATCGATGACCGGGGCTATGTGGAACCCAACCCACGGCTATATGCCCGCTTGGCAGCCTTGTCAGCTCTGACCCGGGACGGTTTGCAGGCGCGCAATCTGTTGGATGAAAGGGATGCGGAAAACCTTAGCCGCATGGAGGAACTGGCCCTGCAGATGAAAACCATTTCCGAAAAAGAGTTAAAAGGGGAGTCTCTAACTGAGGAAGAGTACGAGTTAATCCGCAGCTTCGGCGGCCAGTTGGAACACTTTTGGCTGGAAGCCCTGCGGGATCAGGAAGGCCCTCGTAACATGCTGCTGCTCAACAATCGCGCTCCCGTGGTGGCAGATGTAGCCACCGCTCCTCCCAGCACGGTTTTAGAGGAAGCCACTGGTTATATCAACTATATATATGCCGTGGTGCCCGTGGAAGGGAAGCTGCGCATAGCCAAAGGAGGGGTCTACTCCTATTATGAGTTTCCCTGGACCGCCGGGGATCGTTTGACCGATGGGAAATGGTGGGAGATGCTGGAAAGCAGCCAGATTCCTGAATTGCCAGCCTGGACCAGGTCATTTATGGCCCCAACCGGTGAATGCCGGGTGATCATGCCGTGGGAATTACAGGAAGAACAATAAATAAAAAGAGGATAACCCTGCTTGTAACGGCACTCCTTATACTAGTATTGCTGTTGGCCTTTTACCGGTTTGCACCTTCACCCTCGAAACAGCTGAAAGGTGACAGCGATGGAGATGGCCAGCTGGAAATCTACCAGCTGGCTGAGAGTCAGGTAACCGTAACAACTGAAGATGCCATACTATGGGAGTCAGATCCGGCCTGGAAGGTAACCGATCTGGTTTTAGCGGATGCTGATAATGACGGACAGGAGGAAATGCTCCTGGTTCTCTGGAAAAAGGGCAGCTTCGGTACCTCAAAGCCTATGTGGATGAAGGGAGAAGACACGGAATACAGCAATCATCTCTTTATGTACCGGCTGGTGGCCGGCCGCATGAAACCGGTGTGGTGTTCCTCCGCGATAGAATATCCTATCCTGAGGCTGCAGGTGGAAGATCATGATGATGATGGCCTCCAGGAATTACTGGTTACCGAGGGGCCTGCTGCCGGACCTTTCTATTCCATCCGTCAGCTGTTTTATAAAAAGCACACCACCTGGCAGTGGCAGGAGTGGGGGTTTGCATTAGAGAATAGTTGAATAAAGTATTAAATTATTGGCGAAGTTGTGTTTTAGAAAAAGGAGGAATTTGAAAATGGGAATGCCCGTTAATACTATGCTGCTGGTTTTTCTGGCGGTGGGTTTCCTATTCCTAGTCGCCTGGCTGCTGCAGTGGCTGTGGAATATTACTATGCCCCAGGTTTTCGGCTTGAAAGAGATAACATATTGGCAGGCTTTCCGCTTGTTGATCATAGCGGCTATCCTGTTTGGCGGGCCCAACCTTGCCCTGGGATAGCTAAACCACCTTTGCCCTTTTAAGCCTTACATTAATTACTACGCCAAGCAGATATCCCTTTTAGAGTAGCGGAAACTTTAGATTCCGCTACGGTATTTTTATCTTCCTTAGCTCCTCGTTTACGATCCCTTCTAAAAAACGAGATAACATCGACATCATTTTAGATTGAGCGAGCCACTTCATTAGCGCTGGTAACCGCTTCCCATACCCGGCCTGGCTGCTGACTGTCCCCCACACAATAGATTTCCGGAGCTGCCTTCTGGGCCATTAGTTGATAATATAGAGAGTTGTCACTCTGCCCGCCGGTAGCCAGCACCACGAAATCGCTGTCAATCACTATATCTTCGGTGTCACCGGGTTTCAGCTTTTTAGCAAAGGGGTTGTGCACATTTTCGGGTATGAGAGTACGCCAGGGGGTATAGGGGTCAGTACGCTGCCGGTGAGCCTTAAGGTATATTTGCTTGCCCACAACTTTTACAGCTTCCGTACTGGTATATGCCTGCACCGGCCGGGGCAGGACATCCTCACCGGAATCGGAAGGGGAGCCCATCCCTGCCAGCATCCAAAGCATCATGGCACGGTTAGCGTGAACTACCCCGGTCATCAATTCAGCTTGCTTTTCCACAATGGTAACCTCCACCCCTTTTTGACTGGCCAGGGTATAAGCTACTTCACAACCTACCAATCCTCCGCCGATGACGGTTACTTTTTGAGTATTAGGGGGAAGTTCTCCCCCAGAGCGCAGGAAATCTCTTACTTCCGCATGAGGTATGGATTCCAGTCCCTCCAGCGCAGGTATACTACCTCTAAGACCGCTGCAGCAGATAATAACGTCATATTTACCCGCCAACTCCTGGGCACTGGCAGTATGATTGTACTCGATGCTCAGTCCCTGCTCGGCCAGCAGATCTATCTGATACTGCAGGTTTTCCAGGTAGCGTTTGATATCATGTTTGATGGGCATATTAATGCTGAGTCGCAGCTGCCCGCCCAGAGCTGCTTCCTTTTCGAACAAGTAAACTTCATGTCCCCGCAGGAATGCGGTCCTAGCCGCCTCACAGCCGGCGGGGCCGCCGCCTATTACAGCCACTTTTTTGCGTTGGCGGGCCGGCTCCAGCTTTTTGGTATCCTCAAAACCGGTATAAGGATTAACCGCGCAGCAGGGATGACCACCCATAATAAATGATTGAATACAGGCTTCCTGGTCACCGATACAGTGAGTGATTTCCCGGATTCTGCCTTCTCTCACTTTGTTAGGCCAATGGGGGTCAGCCAGCAAAGGGCGCCCCAGCATTACATAGTCAGCCCAGTTCTCTTCCAAAACCTGAGCGGCTGCTTCCGGTTTTCCCATTTTGCCTACGGCGATAACCTGGGCATTGATCTCCTTGCTCTGAAAGTGTTTTTTCAAACTGCCCGCCATATCCCGCACATAGGGAATATCGTCAAAATAAGCGGGAGGATGAGGATAAAACCAGTTGTCATAACAGCCTTTATCCACATCAAATCCTTCTACTCCGGCCCGGGCTAATTCGCAGCAGAACTCCAGGCCTTCCTCCAGGGTGCGTTCCATACCTCTAAAATGGCGCTTGAAGATCCTATCTCCATAACTGGCCTGGAGAGCCTGGGTGAGATCTAAGCGATATATAATCGGAAAATCTTTCCCGCACATGGATTTTATCTCGTTGACTACATCCAGAGCAAACTGGAAGCGATTGCGGTAGCGCCCTAATTTCCGGCGATTCCAAGGCAAAGAGGTAAGCTGATCCATCATATAGCCTTCGTGACCGTGCAGGTGCACCCCATCAAAACCGCTTACCTTGGCATTGATGGCAGCCTGCCCGAAGGATTTTACCATCTTTTTTATTTGTCGATCAGAAAGGGGGATATGAGGTATTTGGGGAACATAAAAATTCCTGTTCCAGGAGGCTGACTTTAGTATTTTGCCTTTAAGCATAGCTTCAGGAGAGCCAACTCGTCCCAGTCCAGCGGTAAGTTGTATAAACAGACGGCAGTCAAAGGCGTGAACCCCGGCTGCCAGGTCGCGGAAACCGGCCAGACGAGTGCGTGAGGAACCATCAATGCGAGGGAAATAGGTGGTGTCATTATCTTCGCTGACAGTAGGATCAATGCCGAAGGAAACCGGTATAAGCCCGGTAATCAGCAAGCCGGTGCCTCCCCGGGCCCGCTCGATGAAATACTCTATCATTTTCGGCAGGGGCCGGCCGATAGGGTCTGCCATGTTTATGTTACCCATGGGAGCCATGACAATTCGGTTCTTAGTAGTACAGGTTCCTATACTTCCAGGCTGAAACAACACGTCATAGGCCATAATGAACACTTCCTTCCCGCTGGAATTTTAAAGTCTATTCGTCAGTCATCCAGATTATACCTTTTCCCCTTGATTACTTAGCAGGATGCGGCGATTTCCATTTTGCTGATCGTAGTGCTACAATAATTTCCAGAACTCGGATGGGGAGAAATCGGTATGGAGCCTTTGGCTGTCTATAAGAAAAACTTTACTGTAGGAATGCGGGATGTGGATTTTGCTGGGAGACTGAAACTAAGCGCTTTATTTGGCTACTTCCAGGAGATAGCTAATTTGCATTCCGCCAATTTGGGGATTGGTCTGGACACTATCATGAACAAGTTCGGGGTAACCTGGGCTTTGGTACGCATACGGGTTGAAATAACCAGGTATCCAGTAATGAATGAAGAAATTCTCCTGGAAACCTGGCCCCAGCAACCGAAAAGCCTGGAGTTTACCAGGGACTTTCTCGTGAGAGACCGGGACGGAAATGTCATAGTTCGGGCAGTTTCCATATGGGCAATCATAGATATACATACCCGAAAATTAAAAAGGAGCAGACTTATTGCCGTCAACTACCCCCCTTTGAGAGAAGAACGAGCCCTGGACTGCAGATTGGGCAAATTAAAGCATTTTGGACAGCCGGAGATGGTCTACAAACGGACTATCGCCTACAGCGATGTAGATGTCAACGAGCATCTCAATAACACCAAATACGTGGATTTTATTATGGACTGCTTCAGTTTGGAAAGCCACAAAGCCCATATGGTCAAGGCCATTGAATTTAACTATATACATGAAGCCTTGCCTGGTGACACCATCATTTTGTATAAGGATGTGACTGCTCTGGCTGATGGCCTGGTTTACATCGAAGGTGTTAATGAACGAGATCAGCGAGTAGCTTTCCAATCCCTGATGGAAATAACCCATCGATCTGTACTATAGGGTATTAACAAGCTGTTAATAGTAAATAGTAGCAAAAGCCGTAGGTTGATGCCTACGGCTTTTGGCAAGCCGGTTTAATTTTTTGACTGATCTACATCTATAATGCTTCGGCTAGTGCCTCGGCAAAACGGTAGAAAGTCTTAGTTTTCTCTCCTCCGCTGAAAAACGCATTACGCTGGGCTGTGGATATTTCTAGCTGGACTCCTTTGTTAATAGCATTTCTGTTGCAAATATTGTATTTGCTGTCTCCGTTTAAGTTATCTGGTGCCGTACCAACTGTGAATCCGGCTTTCTTTAAACTTGCCTTAACTTTAGCAGCCAGCTGCTTGTCCCTGCCGCCCACATATGTAATCTTGCTGGAACGCTTGCAGCCGTGTATGGATAAGGTCTTCGTGGACTCAGCCACCAGGGCTTTGCCAATGGGTTCGTCAAAACGTGAGGAAGTTATGTGCAGAACGCTGTTGTTGCCTTTCTTGATGCCTTCAAATGAATACCAGTCTGAACCGGATAATTTTGCCACTTCTTTCGCTAGTTCACTGGTACCTTTCTCGATCTGACCGCCGTGAATAGCAATAACTGCGGTAGACGAGGGGCCGTTGTGATAACTGATGCGATAGTCAACATTTCTATCCTGGTGGGCTTTTAACTGGTTGAAATTCTTGTAAACATCTGCTTGAGCCGTTGCGGGCCAGATTAAGATAGTTATCATGAGTACTGCAAGTAAAAGCGAAATTTTCTTCAATCTCTCCCCTTCTTTCTCTGGTTTATTACTCGCAACAAAGTATGAACTTACCGGCTTGTCTTTTTTTTACCGAAAACAGCTGGGGAGTGTCAAAGTTAGGTTCTGTCAGGGGAGAAAAGATATGGCCCTGAGGCCAGTTTGAGGAGTCGCGAAGATAACGGCTCAGCTGCGTATCAGAGCCGGGGGCTTGGGGCTTTTACAGGGAGGCGAGACCCCCTCCCTGCTGGAAAAGTATTTCTGCCTAAATCCAATCCAGTACACCGCCAAAAATAAGCAGGCACAGCAGATCAAAGCCAAGAATGGCAGCAACTGTAAGGGCTTGTTTCCTAGTGCTTTCCATATCATGTACCCAAAAACTGACAGCAAAGAAAGGCAAATAGCCGATTAGGAAGATCAGCCAGGGTGCACTGGCACTCCACCATGCATACTCCCAGGTGAGTGCTCCCGCCAGGTTTAGAATTATTTCAATAATGACGGCAGCGATGCTGTAGCCTACGGCAAAAACCACCCGGTTAGGCAGTCCCAGGATTTTCATGTGTTTATCGGCCGGCAGGCTGTGGGCGGCGGCGATACCCATAATAGCGAACATCATGGTTATCTCAATATTAAGTCCAATAAGGATTAAGAAAGCTGTGTCCCCAGCGGGAGCTCCCCATACCGGGGCATAGTTGGTGAAATGAAATACTAAAGCGTTCCAAATCTCATTGAACCAGTCCATTCCCCACAGGGCTAAACCGGCAAAAACGATGCTCCAGTTTTTCTTGCCGATTTCCACGTTATAAATGTAAATAACTACCAGTAGGAGGGGAATCACATACCATTGGAACTGGGAGGGATCCCGCAGGATGGATAAGGCCTGGGCTGCGTAATCAGTTGGCATAGCAATACCTCCTTGAAAGAATTTGGTGTTTAATACTATTGCAGCGCTAATGATAAAATACGTCAAGTTTAAGCGGAAATTTCTGAAAGCAGGGGTATTGTGCCCTTGTGATATAATAGCGAAAATAATACGAACAGGGGGCTCTGCAAGCATGAAAACAAACCGATTGGAACAGCAGATGGCTTTTGTACTGGAAGTGGACCAACTAAAAAAGGTGGAGCGGCAGACGCTGATTGTGGACGGGTCCCGCCGCGAGAATAGTGCTGAGCACTCCTGGCATATTGCTTTGATGGCCCTGCTGCTGGCGGAACATGTGGATCATCGTGAGCAACTGGATTTACTCAAGGTGGTGAAAATGCTGCTGGTCCATGACATTATAGAAATTGACGCAGGCGATGTATTTGCTTACGATGACGACGATGAGAGAGAAGAACGGGAAGAAAAGGCTGCCCAGCGCCTTTTTGGCCTCCTGCCCCGGGATCAGGCGGAGGAACTGTATATATTGTGGCGAGAATTTGAGGAGCGACAAACCCCGGAAGCCCGCTATGCCGCCTCATTGGATCGGCTCCTGCCCCTGGTGCAGAACTATCTGAGCGGAGGCTATACCTGGGTCAAATATCATATTCCCGAAGAAAAGGTCAGGAAAAGAAACCAGGTAATCAGCGATAGTTCCCAGGTGCTCTGGCAGTATGCGCAAAGTATCATCGATCAAGCCAAAGGAAAGGGCTATTTCGAAAAATAGCCCCAGGTTGTCAAAACACCCCGTTAAATCTTGTGATTTAACGGGGTTTCAAACTGTCAATAAAGGTGATAAAAGAGATCACCACGTGCTTCACTTTTCGAAACATTAGCCGTGATCGATACCGAACATCGGGAGTGCCGGAACGGCCCGAAGACAGAACCGAAATCCATCCTAAATGTCATTGCGAGGCACGAAGTGCCGTGGCAATCTCGAACGCCAAACTGTTAGCTTTTTTGACTCTCTCTGAGGCTAGCCTCTAGGAACAGCCTCCTTTTGGTATCAGCTATAGTTTAAGACTTCTTACGATGGCATAGGCCGCTTCTCCCCGGGTAACCTCTTCACCAGCCTTGAATTCCTTATCCACATGCAGCAGATTCATACCATGAGCCAGGGCAATGTAGCCTAGCTTCGCTTCATCAATAGACTGATCCTCTGGGAAAGGATTCTTAAACAAACCACCATAACGGGCAGCTTTGTCCAGACCCATACTGCGTATCACCGTTTCGGTCATCAACTGGCGGGTAAGAGCAGCTTTCGGATCAACTTCTTCTTTCAGCCACCCTCGAGCTACACAATCGCTGATCAGCTTGTCATCTTCACGGTCGGTGATGCTCCACACCCCGTCAATGGCTCCCATCAAAGCCCGCAGGAAAACGATATTAGTTATGGTTTGGTCAGGTTTAAACTGGCTGCCGTATTCGTTCATAAGGCCGGCCTGGCCGATAGACTGTATTTCTTTTTCTGCAAAATGCCCGCTCACATCGGTGAATACGAGTGGCATTGGCTTCTTGGTCAGAGGATCGCCGGCAGAATTAAGCGCCTCACCGCTGATGGCATCTATCATAGCGAACTCCGATTGCCTGTCTTTGGTTACCGGTTTGTAAACCAGCTTGAACTCACTGGTTACTCCCGAGGTAGTGATAGGTGTATAGCATAGAGTCATCGGTGCCAAAGCCAGGAATTTCTCGTTGGCCTTGGTTGCACCCATGGCTTTATTTACAGAAGGAAAGCTTTGTTCAGTCCAGGTCAAGTCATAGCTGGTAATTTTTTTATTTACACCGGAAACGGTTACCCGCATACCGTCATTAGGAAAGGGCACCCCGTTAACCTGGCGGGTAAACTGTATGGTCCATTGGACTGGCAGGTTGTCTTCAGCCAAAGGCCGAACATTTCCAGGTTCTGATTGCTTTGGTTTTACCTGTTGAGATAATTTAGGCTCAATTTTATTAATGAATTCCTGGGCGAGGGCAGTAGCTTGTTCTTCAGTCAAATTGCCTTTGCCGTAATTAATATCACCGGAATACTGGCCGAATGAGTAAATCCTGCCAGTGGTGGCATCCACCCGGGCCCATAAATCAAAGTATTCGCCCTCAGGTGCACCTTTAATACCCCAATTCAGACTCCAGGTTCGTAAGTCTTTGTTCTGCCAATCCCGGGTTAAAGAAGCATAGGTTAATTCCGCTGTGGCGGGAATGTCTACCCATTGTTTTACCTTAGCAGCGGCTTCTTCCTTGGTAATAATGTTAGCTTGTTTCTCTAATTCGGTAATTTCCTGAGGAGTCAGTGGTGGGGCAGCATTTTCCACAGCAGCCATGTCCATACTGCCGGCGGATATTTCTTTCATAGACAACCTGGCATACAGTTCATCCTGGCCCTCCTTCAGAACCAATGGCTTACCGGTCAGAGCATTGATCGAGCCATTAGAAGGATGGTCAATGAGATAGATCAGACGTACCGGATCAGGCTGGGCAAGCGAGGACCTAAAAAGCCAGTTTTGAGGAAGGAAATATTGCATTTTTAACATGTTCTCTGCTTCAAAAACCCGCCGGGCTTCACTGGCGGAAACCACCTTGCCAGGATCAGGCAGAGGCAGATCGGTCCAGGTGAGGTAGTAGGAGTTAATATCACGGGTGCGTGCGTCTATTTCCATGTTGACCGTATCGCCCAGAACCGGCAGGCCGTTCTCCATGCGCTGGTATTGTACTTGTATAGTAGTGTAACTACTGCTGCTCAGAGGCACAATATTGGTGCTGTTCACTACTTGGAAGTGGGATGATTTTTCCGGAAGTATGGTCTTAAGCCAGCGGTCGGCGATGGCTTGAGCTTCTGCTATCGAAAGTGATGACGCCGCGGGCTGTTCAGAACCCCTCTTCCAGCGATACATCTGTATCACGTCACCGGTTCGGGCGTTGATCTGAACACTAATGCCGCCCTCTCCCGATTCACCTGCTGACCACTGCAGGTTCCATGTGGATGCCTGAGCTGAAGTGCTGAACTCTGACACGAATTCCTGGTACTGGGCGGTAGCCGGGAATATGCTTTTGGCGATCTGAATAGCTTCTTCCAGGGTAATATTGGTATCCTGAGCCATAACCGGCATAGGATTAAGACTGACCAAAAGAGCTAAGGCTACCATAATTGCTAATACTTTTTTAAATCTCATGGCCCTCCCATTCTCCTTTCAATATGTTGCGATGCTTTTCTATCTTTAGTCTATACATCTATACGCAGCTTTTCAGCAAAGCTGACAAATTATTTAAAACAAGCCAGGTGGATAAGGAAAAAACTTTACCTGTCATCGCGAGGAGCGAAGCGACGTGGCGATCTCAACGGGGGACAACAGTCGAAATGAATGAGATTGCCACGCCCCTTGCAGGGATCGCAACCTCAGTGGTACCCAAAAGGGTACATCGGGAGTACCCGAAGGGCGCAATGACAATATAGCCGTCTTTTTGGCTAGCCAAGTTCCGGTAGCGAAAACTTAAGTTTCCGCTACTCAAGAGGGGGGGGAGTGAGCCGCCAGCGAACATAGGTGTGCCGGAACGGCTTTCCGGGAGGCTGAAGCCTCCCCTGCACCTGAAAGTAGCGGAAGCTTTAGCTTTCGACTGAAAGGTGTTTTCATTCATGTGGCCTGTGCCACAGCTTACTGGTAACGACTCCAGGCAATCCCTGTTTTATCCATTCTTAAAGCCCCAGCTGAGCTCATATATTTTTGACAGTATGGCTGAGATAGGCGGAGATACCGGATGTTGCTGGATTTATACCGCTATCGTGGACTGCTGGTGACTGTGGTTGTATTGGTAGTAATTGCCGCCATTAATATGGGGATACTCTGTAACAGATCAATCGAGCCCCCAAAAGATGGTGCGGGGGAGAGACCCTCACTGTATGGCGAATTGGTACCATGGGAGGAAGCTGATAAGCTCTTTCCTAAGTTTGATCGTGCCCAGATCATAGATGTGGACACCCGCCTGGCCTTTTGGGTGCAGCGCCGGGCCGGCAGTGAGCATGCCGATGTCCAGCCGTTAACCAAACAGGATACTGAGATAATGAATACCATATACCAGGGAAAATGGAGCTGGCAGAGGAAAGCCATAATAGTGGAATTAGAAAATGGCCGCCGCTTGGCGGCATCTATGCACGGCATGCCCCATGGTGCCGGAGCCATACAAGGAAATAATTTTAAGGGACATTTTTGCATTCATTTTTTGGGCAGCACCACCCACGGTAGTAAAAAGCCGAATACAGCTCACCAGATAATGGTCTGGAAAGCGGCTGATCAATTTGACCGGCAGTTGGAAAAAGTATCTGCTCCTGAAGCGATTGATATTTTCTTTACCGCTGTGGACCAGGGTGCCACTGCTCTGGCCGCCCGGTTGCTTGATGATTCGCGTGAATCCCAACTGCTCCTGGCCCGATCCTGTCAAATACAGACCGTCCGCCTGGATTCCATTACTGAGCAGGAAGATAAGAGCTATGAAGTCAAATTGACCCTGGTTTTTAGCGGGGAACAGGAGGAGCATAAAAGAACCTTTAATTTGCAGTTTCAAAGGCCTGTTTCCCCCTGGATCATTCATACAGATTCCATTAAAGGCTGCTTTGACAAACCGAGTTGACGGTAACAAGACAGGAGAAAGCCCATTTCTATATCATCTATGTCATCGCGAGGCATGAAGTGCCGTGGCGATCTTTAGAAGCCATCTTGTGTGTCATAGTGAGCGCGTAGCGCGTGGCAATTTCCAACAAAGAACGCCCGCATCGTCCTGAACGTAAGGGGCAACGACTCTGTTACACCTCCCTGGTAGGAGGCGATGCCGAAATCGTTACGTTAATACTTGTCTTCTAAACTGAAACCTGATTTCGATTAGAATTCCTGCCCCGGGCCAGAGAAGCCAGGATGCCCAGCACTGACAATACCGTAAAGATCATAAAGGAAATACGGGCTGCCTTTATAAACAGCTGGCTGTAGGCTGGAGAAAGCTCAACATTGCCGGTACAGTAAGCTAAAATTAACGTGACCAGGGCCATACTGATAACCTGCCCGGTTAGACGCATGGTGCCCAAGGTGGAGGAGGCCACTCCCAAAAACTGCTTGGGTACCGAGCCGAGTATAGCATTGTTATTGGGTGATGCGAACAGGGCGGTTCCCAGCCCTAGCAGAGCCAGGGTGAACATGACCACTGCCAAAGGCATTTGTTCATTGACGAAGATAAGGATAAACAAGCCTACCGTGGTGACTCCCATACCAGCAGAAGCAACCAGACGCGGATCGATTCGATCCGACAACCGCCCGGCTGCTGGAGACACAATCGCCATAATAATCGGCTGGGCCAGCAAAATGAAACCGGCTACCTGGGAATTGTAGCCCAAGGATACCTGTAAGAAGAGAGACAATAAGAAGCCGACGGCAAAGGTGGCGCAGTAATTGATCAAAGCTGCCAGGTTGGAAAAGGCAAAAGTGGGGTTATTGCTGAAAAGACGCAGCTGCAAAATAGGTTGTGGTATGCGCAGTTGGCGGCGGCAAAATATGGTCAGGGTTATAATTCCCAGCGCCAGCACATACCAAGCCCAATGGGAAGTGGCTACCGTGGAGATGCCATAGGTAAAAGCCACCAGCCCCAGGGTGTACAGCACCGCTCCGGGCAGATCATATCTTTCGCCGGCGGCACCGGTCCATTCACCTCGGAGTTTTGCCAAAGTAAGGCCTAACGCTACAAATCCGATTACAGCACTGAGAAAGAAGATGGAATGCCAACCCAGGTTGTGGTTTAAGGCTCCACCCAGAACCGGCCCCAGGGTCAAACCGGCATAGACCACCGCACTGTTGATACCAAGAACTCGTCCCCTTTCCTGAGGAGGAAAAACCGAGGTAAGCATAGCCATACCGGTCCCGAATATCATAGCACTGCCGATGCCCTGAAAAACCCGGCCGATGATCAGCACCTCAATGGACCAGGCCAGTCCGCATAGTACCGAGGCTGCCGAAAAAGTACCAATACCAGCTATGAAAATCTTTTTCCGGCCCCGAATGTCGGCCAGTCGTCCAAAAGGCACCAAAAAAGCTACTGAGGCTAACAAGTAGCTGGTTACTACCCAGCTAAGCATCAGGGTTCCGCTGTTAAATTGCTGCCCAATCGCAGGAATAGCTAGATTGATAGCACTGCCCATGAAAGGAGCCAAGAAGGCTGCTGTAGTTGCTGCTAGCAGGGTATAGCGCTTGAGAGATTGGTCGTCCCGATCCTGCTTCATTTTTTACCTCCATTATGCAAACACTGGTATGTCTATAACCACATTATGCCCGCAAATGGAACCTGTCAATGAACAAAATTAGTTGCCCCCTGCGGCTCTCTGCAGCCGAAGCCAGTTTAGCAGCTATTTATAATCCAGCTTTTTAATCTCCGGTGAGTGATTGGATAATTTCCAGATGCGTTGAACAAAGGGGGTGGGAGGTTGGTTAAGGAGCTGTCTCATCTTCGCAAAAATCTCCGCACTGTTCTCAGTAATAATAGGTTTACCATGAGCACGCAGGATGGCTCGCACTGGTAGAGAACCTAAGCGGTCATAAGACTCAGCCATTTTTTGCGGAAACACAATGGGCAGAGGAAGCTGTGGCTGGCCCTTAACATCGCAGATCAAATCAGCAGTGTAGAGTACTTGCTCCTTTTCATGGTAAAAAGCCAGGTCATGAGCAATATGTCCAGGTACATGTATTACTTTCCATTCCGGGAAAAAGGGCAGTTTCTGACCATCTTCCAGGCGATAATCGGGATTTATTCTGCGGCGGTAATGAATCTGCTCCAGACGGCGGCGATTGCGAACAGCTACCACAGTAGCCAGATAACAGTCCAGCTGATGCTGCAGCAGCCCGCTCATACCCCTATACCACCGGTCCACATCTTTATGAGCCGCAATAGGAATTCCGAATCTTTTGCGCAAACATACGGCTCCTCCAGCATGGTCCGGGTGAATATGGGTCACTGCGGTTAATTTAATATCAGTTGGTGAACGGTGTAGGTTTTCCTGGCAGTAGCGCTGTATCCTCTTAACATCATTGATACAGCCGCTGTCAAACAGCAGCAGACGACCTTCCTGTTCAACCAAAATAATGTTTTGAATATAACCTTCCAGAAAATGAACACGCAGCGAATTAAATTCCATAGTGCGTGACTGTGTCATAGAATGTTACCTCAAGTCATAATAATAAGACTATTTTGATAATAATTCGCAAATAAGTTAATTATTCCTTCTTGAGGTCAGTGCTCAATAATTCACGCCAGACCCAGCCTCGATTCTAAATCTTATCCCTCGTTGAATATTGATAAATAAAAGGTGAGGGGGGAGAAGGGTTATGTATGTTTAGTACTGGCAGAGCAACCAGAAAAGCGGCATATTGGCTCGGAGTGATCTGTATTATTAGCTGTGTGGCTATATTGCTTACGGCTTTGTTGCCGGTAAAAAGTCCTCAGCCAGTGGTTGATCTGCAGGTAGCCAATACCCACCTGTCACCGGAAGATCTGGTTATGGTTAATCTAAAAGAATACATCCCCAGCCTGCACATTGATATACGCTATGCCGGTGAGAACAATATTTTGAGACGGCCAATCTATAGTTCACCCCATGCCTATTTACGACTGGGAACAGCCAAAAAACTCAAGAAAGCTCAAGAGGAGTTCCTAGACTGTGGGTATAGCCTGAAGATTTGGGATGCGTACCGGCCGCCCCAGGCCCAGTTCGAGCTCTGGAAAGAGTATCCCGATGCCCGGTTCCTGGTTAACCCTAATATTCGTCCCTCCCAGCATTCTCACGGTATTGCAGTAGATGTGACCCTGGTGGATAAACAGGGAAATGAACTGGATATGCCCAGTGGCTTTGACGATTTTACCGCCAAAGCCGACCGGGACTACAACGATGTTTCCGAGGAGCAGGCCAACAATGCCCTGCTTTTGGAAATGATAATGAAGGAAAATGGTTTCGACAGCATTTTTTATGAATGGTGGCACTTTATAGATCATGATAGAGCTTACTATGATGTAGTCCAGCCGGATATGTTAACGAAAGAAAAAGAATGACCCAAGCTAAGTTTAACTCATATTAGAATTTGTTTCTGTGTTCTGTGCTTCTTTTTGATATAACAAGAACTCTTGAGGAGAAATAATTAATGGCGGATAATTCATATACGATACGACTTGGGCTAACACTAAGGAAGCCTCAGATAGTATCGGGAAATATAAACTTTGGATGTTATCTAGTATATCTTGACCGGAAACCGATTCTTGTAACTTCCTAAAATATGCATGCATATCCAAGTCAATTGTGAAGGGCTGTTTTTCATTGCCAACGGTGATGTTAAAGCTGATTTTTGCGCCATTGTCATCATCTTCAATTATCTCTTGAGCTAGTTTTATTTGTATATCAAAGCTACCTTTCCTATCTCCAAGGTTATTTTTCACTGCTGACAGAGATTGGACATTTATCCTTTGTAATCTCACTTTTTCTCTAATATCTTCTTTCAATTGCTTATCTCTCCCTATTATTTAGTATATTGGAATGCATTCTATTAAACCAGGTTTTAGCCCAAGCTTCAGGTATTTCCCTAGGTGAATCATCCTGACCAAAATTTACAACTTCGTATAAACTTCTGACCTTAAATGGTAAAGATATTTCGCGAGCCTGGTATGGATTGTTTTTGATACCCAAATTATAAGAAATCAAAGAAAGCACCAATTGGTTTAGACTGACTCCTTCTTTTTCAGCTTCTTCTACCAGAAGGCGATGTAATGTTTTCGGAATTCTAACAGTAAATTTACCACTATAATCATCCTCGCTATGGAGTCGTGGAGGAGGAATCTCCTTACCTTCTTCATACGCAACTTCCAACCATGATCCAATTATATCTTTTAAATTATTCAGCGCCTCATCAAGGCTATCTCCATCAGCCAGACAACCAGGTAATTCAGGGACTTCTGCTAACCAACCGCCACCGTCCTCATCTGAAAGTCTAATAATTCTTGCGCTATACCCAAAAAGGTCATCTCTATTCATTTTCCAGTACCTCCTTAATCAGATCTATCATTTCTAAGGCACGCTTAGCATAAATTGCCTTAATTGGCTTATCTCTTGGAATAACTATCATGTTAGGTACCGCTGGATGAGTATATATATAATGGCTAGAGCCACGACCTTTTTGCCTTACAGAACATCCGTAATACTTTAATAAAAGATCAATGTCCTCAAATGCCACATTCTTCGGATTTTGTTTTATTGAGGCTAATAATTTATTGCGTTTCCCCAACGAGGTTCTCCTCCATATATTATTCCCTTCGCACCATATATGATACCATTCATATATTTTTTTGCCAACAAATATTTTATGTTTCATCAATATGACATCTGATAAAAAAGACAGGGGACGTTTATCCTGTCTTCTTCTTTCTCACGGGAAAGTGAAACGTAAGAATAAGAAGCCAGGGTAAACGTCCCCCGTGATCTGACCCCTTATTTTTACTGAATCTGGGGGGATTCTTGATTGAGCATTTGCTCTGCCTGGGAGAAGTGTATCTGCTGCTCGGCGCTTACATAGGGCAGGTGCTGCTGGGCAGCCTGTAATTGCTTCATAGCCTTTTGATACTCCATTTCCGCGTGTTGAATCTCATAGGCTATCTGGCTGGCTTTAGCCTTTTCCAGGGCAAGATGGGCCTGCTGGGCAGTACGTATGGCAGCCTGGACCGCTTGGTTAGCCTCCTCCCATAGGGACGAATAATGTTCCTGCGATGCCAATCCGATCACCTCCAGGTATAGTTTGCCAAATTCCCGCGTATTTTATCACATACCTTGCAGAGAGGAAGCTAGTAACCGGATATTTAGCATCGTATAGGACCACATGTCACCGCAGGCTTGCCAAATCTGGTTATGACCTATTTGAGCAAGGGGGCCACTTAATAATGTAGTCTGATATAAGGCGGGATTTGGTACTTGGCTCTTCACTGGTTTGACCTCTGCCAGGCAGAGGTAGCGGGCTTCTGGCAGGGCGGCTATGTTGTACTCACACTGTTGATACCAGCAACCCTGCCACTGCCGACCGGATTGGCGGGGAAAAATGGAACTTTCTATAACTATAATTTTGTGGGGAAATACCTCTTCGACCCAGGCCAGGTGACCATAGCCACCGGTAATGCCGTATTTGAGCTGGTGGCTGGCCGGAAGAATCATTATGCTGTCCGGCTGCGGGGTGTCTACCACCGCCAGTTTGGCTATCCGGCCCCTTTGCTGCAGAGTGACACCATCCAGCGATGTCCATTGACGGGCATGACCAGTAACCGGCAGGATGAATCCCCATCTTTGCCAAGCCATTTCCCATGCCAACCAAACGCAGTTGCCACCGCCTACAATGCGCAGCGGGTAAGGAGGCTGTCGGAAGACTTCCACACCGGCCGTCTGCTCAGGGGAATCCCAGGTGCGCAATAGAGCTAATAAGGCAATTATTATAATCCAACCTGCGTTAGGCCGAACCGTAAGTCCCCTCCTTTCTAGGGCATAGTTTACCTGAATCCGGGAAAGGTATGCTGTCTGAGAGATGGAATATGGAGGCAGAATCGGAAACAGGACGACCAGCAGGTCCTTATTGGTATTTCACTACCGACGTCGAGCTGTTTTTTTCATAAAAAACAGCTAGGCTAGCTGGCATTGATACAATCCGTAATTGGCGTAGTTTCTGGTTGGTCATCAAAATTGGGATTAAGCCGGCTCCTTCTGGTGGAAATTGGCATAGTTTATTCTAGAGGAGGTGAGGATGTGGTTCAAAACCAGATCGAATGGGTAGGTACCCCTAACTACACTCCCGGACGTAGTGGCCGAGTCCCCCAGGCTATTGTCAATCATATAACTGCTGGTCTTTATCCTGGCACCTTGACCTGGATGCAAAACCCGGCTGCCAAGGCAAGTGCCCATTATCTGATCCTGCAAAACGGCCGTATCCTGCAACTGGTCAAAGACGAGGATACCGCCTGGGCCAATGGCATAGTCAACCGGCCTAACTGGTCACTCTACGATGGGACTAATCCCAACCGCTACACCTTGTCCATAGAACATGAAAACCTATCCGGAGGCAGTTTGACTGAAGCCCAGTATCAGGCCAGTCTGTGGCTGCATAAGCGGTTGATAGAGCGCTGGAAAATCCCGATTACCCGGGATAATATCATCGGACACAACAGAATCGACAGCATAAATCGGCCTAATGACCCGGGGCCCTATTTTCCCTGGGATCGTCTTTTTGCAGACCTGCTAAAATGGCAAGGAGGTGACCAAGTGGCTGAACCCTGGAAGGAAAAGCTGGTGGAACAAGCCCTGCAGGAAGGATTAATTTCCGAATACCATAATCCTGATGATCCGGCTTCAAAATGGTTTGTACTGGCGGTAGCCTTGAATTTGCTTAAAAAAGTAAACTCCTGAAAAAAGCACTGAAAACCTTTAGTCTATACCCCATTTCCGAGGAGCTAGTTAGATTGCCATCGGTATTTAGCGGATGCCACTGGCGTGTCAAGATAACACAAAGCCGAGTTAATCTTAGAACTATACTTTGATTAACCCGGCATCTTCTTACTTTTTCCTGCTACGCGCCAATCATAGGGGACGCCCGCTAGATTATGTGAGAGGAAATACTATTTTAGTCAGCAGTTCACTTTCCGGCGTATGTTCGGGATCGTTGAGATAAAACTCATAACTGACCCCGGTTGCGGTATAACCATTAGCAAGTATCCACTCCATCATAGCATCATAGGCAGACCCGACTTGATTATATGGGCCAACATGCAGACAGGATACCTGTTTCCCGGCTGGGATTTCGCTGGCAATAATATGATCCTTTCCCCCTGTCGCTTGTGCCACGGGGAAGCCTATTTCAATATCCAGATCCTGCATATCAGTATTAAAGTAGCCCACATAAGGAGCCCCTGCAGGTTGTACACCAATTTCCGTCAGGTAGTTCATAATATCCCCAAAGGCGTTTCCTAATACCTGGGGCAAATTTTGAACAGCTGACCGTGTACGTATAGCTATCGTGGGCTGAACTGTCTTTTCTTCCAAAGTAATTTGATATGGCAATGGTATAGCCTCCTCACATTTTTCTCATTATACCATTTTGATATGAAATCCAAATGAAACTTAACCTGTCATCACGAGGAGCGAAGCGACGTGGCGTCGCAGAGAAGCTTTCTTATGTGTCATCGCGAGGCACGAAGTGCCGTGGCGATCTCGTTCAACATACCTCCAGGCACCGTTAGAGATTGCTTCGCTGTGCTCGTAATGACACAAAAGGTGACTTTTCATTCATCGTAGCCTGTTCTACTGGTGACAATTGCGAAGTCTATATTCACAGCAAGTCTTTCCACGAGTTTTATTTCCTTAACAGTTCTTGATACAGCAGGTGGTACTGCTCCCATTCTGCTGATGCCGAGTAAAATTCTTTGACCAGGCGGGCAGCGGCAGAACCCATTTCCTGCCGCAGCGCCTGGTCCTCAGCCAGGCGCTGCATTGCCAAGCCCAATTCCTGGGGGGTGTGAATATAATAACCTTCCCGGCCATTGGTCATAATATCCAGATTGCCGGTTACCGCTGTCATGACAGCCGGCAAACCCAGGCTCATGCCTTCCAAGGCTGCCTGAGGCTGCCCTTCTGACAGTGATGTATTAAGCACCATATCAGCGGCAGCATACAGACCTCCTATTGCCTGGTGATCGACTTCCCCTAAATAAGTAGTTCGCGGAGTATGTTCAATTTGCCTCAGTATGATATGAGCATAGCGGCTGTCAATAATGGGTCCTACAATAACCAAGCGCAGTTTAGGAGAGTAAACAGCGGCGATCTCCATAGCCTCCAGAGCCCATTCAATTCGCTTAACGGGACGAATCCCGCTGGGTAAAACTGCAATTACATCGTCATCATTCCACTGCATAGCCGAACGGCTCCAGGTCGGGCAATCAGGAAGAAGCACTCCCTGGGGGATAACCTGCAGTTTGCTGGCGATATCTGGAATGGATGCACTCAATAAAGAAAGAAAAGCAGGATTGAAAACTACTATACGATCAGCCTGTTGGAAGGCTTTCTCGATCTGGAGACGCTGCGATCCTAATAAATCCACATTGATATCTGTACCGGTGGCAGTAATAATGAGGGGCAGGTCCCCTGCAGCAGGCAAACGCTGCAGCACCGCTTCCACAGAAGCACCGTGCAGCACATGTAATATGCGATAATGATGGCGTGCTAGCCGTGCCTCTGCCTCGGACCAGCCTTCCGCAGAATCCAGAGCCAGAATATCTATTTCGTAGCCCATTTGGGACAGACCGTTTTGTAGACGCTGGCTGGTTACCGTATTTCCCCGCGGCTGTCTTTGGTAAGGGGTAACCAGCAGTACCGGTGGATTCATCATCAGACCTTTATCTCCGCTGTTTGATATACGCAGAAAGCTTCTCCGTAAGCTCCCCGGCCGCTGGTAATGCCCCGGTACCGGTTCAGACCACGGACAGCATCCTCATAGTCATACATCGTTACCTGTGAAGAGTGCTGCTGGAGGGCTTGTATTTTCAGTTCCATGACAGAGGTTATATCCTGGACATAATTAACCTGCTGTATGGGAGTCCATACTTCGTAACCCAGGATAGTACTGACCGTCCAGGGAGTAAGGCCGCAGTCCTTGAACCAGGGGCCGCCTGCCCGGCGGCAGGCATCCAGCCCTATGCGAAAGGCAGCAGCATGATCGCGATGGGCTTCTTGGGAATGGGGCAGATAAATGGTGGAAAACTGGCGCGCTCGTATCAAGCGCACCAGTTGGTTAATCAACTCCGCTGATGCTTGCAGAAAACCGTCAGGCTGACGCCAGAATAAAAACTCTTTTACCCCCAAAAGCCGGCCGCCTCTCCGGGCTTCGTCCTCCCGGATGCGGGCTAACTGGGCGGGTTCTATATCCAGGCTTCCTGCCTCACCGGAAGTAAGGTAAAGAACTACCACTTCGTGTTCTTGTTGAGCCAAATGGGCGATACTTCCTCCGCAGCCGATAATATCATCATCTGGATGAGGGGCTAAAACCAGTATACGTGCCATAAAATCCTCCCGCTAAACCAATCTAGAAAAGGGATAAAACCCCCAGCCCAACTCCGCTGACCAGAATACCGGCTATAACTACACCTCCGGCAATGCTCAGAAGTGAAGGCCAAAAGGGCAAGCGCAGGACTGAAGCTGCCAGAGCTCCGGTCCAGGCGCCCGTGCCGGGAAGGGGAATAGCCACAAAAATCAATAGACCCAGCCATCCCCATTTTTTCATGGAGTCATAAAGCTTGTCCCCACCGCGCTGGGCCTTATCCTCTAGCCAGGCATGAACCGCCGGAATTCTCTTCAGTTGCTCCATTACCCAGCCAATGATCAACAAAATGAAAGGAACCGGCAAAATATTTCCGATGTATGATAAAAGCAAAACGGTAGTGATAGGAAGTCCAAGAGCTAACCCCAGGGGAATTGCTCCCCGCAGTTCCAGAACCGGTGTGGCAGCAGTCACCAGTACCATCCATTCTTGCTGTCCCACCTCTTCACATCCCCTCCAACAACTACTTGACATTATAGTGAAAACAGCCCTCACGGTGTTATCGTGGTCTGCTCAAGTATTACTGCACCCTGTGGGCATTATGATGTTCGCATATGCTCACTATTAATAATGTTGGCCGTTCCGGCACTCCCGATGTTCGTTCCTTCGGAACTTACTATGAATGCTGTGAAGGGGCTCAGCGACGTGGCGATCTCATAGTCGATCCACATCTAATTCATCGCAGCCCCAAATTCTCCTCTCCATTGTATATCAATTACTGCTGCCGTAAAAGGACCTTCCCCAATTTCACAGCACTGACAACCGTGCTACAGAGGAATGGTGATCATATCCTGGGGTTCACCGTTTTTGGGATTAATCCAGAATAATTGTAGTTTAGTAGCTTCACTAGGGCAGGGAATATCGTCCAGGACAAAAGATCCCCAGTCGGGAGCACCAGCCCGGGTCTGTATCACACCGCTTTTTACAGTCTCATCTGTGGAATTCACAAATTCGTAGTTCAGTGAGCCTTCGAACACCCGGGCAATGCCTCGGGCCGAAATTCGCTGGTTGTCCATATCCATACTCATGATCTTAATATTATTACTGGCCGCTTCAAAGGGGATAGTGGGCTGATCACCAATTACCTGGGGAATAGGTTCCTGGTTGGAACTCCAATAAAACTCCACCCTTTTGTTGCCCAGCCTATGGTTGAGAGTATGGGCGGCATTGGGATAGGAGATGACCTGAGCAGCTGGCCCTGGAGGACTGACTAGATCCACCATTACAGTTATTGCTTCATCCCTTTCCTGTACCTGTTCGATCTTTACCTGATAACCCGTGGTCGGTTTGTCACCACCGCTTACCAATAGATAAGTCTTGTCACCTTTCTCAACAACACCTGCTACCTCGTATTCTCTCATGTTGGTGAGCCAGCTATATACCTCTGACGGGTAATTGCCTACATCCGGGGCAGGATTTACCTGTGTATCCGGCTTTTTAGCCTGATCCAAAGGTTTGCTGCTAGCCTGGCAGCCAGGCAAGCCCAACATCACTATTATCAGCCCCAGAACTAAAATGCTTTTTTGCATATTAAACCTCCTGTTCACACATTTCTCCTATTAATGTGGCTGATAAAAGAAAAAGGATTCATCTGCTGGTCTTAAATTGTCTCAGGAAGGGATTTATCTGCTAGTAAGCCCGGCTAGAAATGTACAGGCAGGCTAAAGGCAAGCAAGATTCCAATGGGGAATTAAACTTGGCGGCGGCTAGCAATAGCTTCACTCAAGCGTTTGTCAACCTTAATATCCAGGTCCTGCTCCAAACGCTTTTTAAAACTGTAATAAAGCTTGGCTGCTTTACTTCTACGTCCCTGCGACATATAAAGATGAAGCAGTTCCAGGCAAATGTTTTCATTGTAGGGTTCTCCTGCTAAAGCGCGTTTCAAAAGTTCTTCAGCCCGGCCTAGTTCTCCGCGCTTTATATAGATCGAGCTTAGTTTTTGACAGGCGTCGATGAAGATGGATTTGAATCTCTCACGTTCCTGTAATACCAGTTCTCCGTAATCATTGCCCTCCATTAAGTCCCCTTCATAAACCGCCATCATCTTTTCCAGCAGGGCAACCTTTTTCTGCTCGTCCTGGTCAGTAGGACCGGTTACCTTGGACAATTCGCTGTAAAGCCGTACAAATTCGTGTATATCAAGCTCTAAGATCTCATTCCTTCTTATCTGCAGACCTTCCGGAGTTTCATAGATAAAGGCTTTGTCCCCGGAAACTTCCGCATTGTATTTGGCCATTACTTTCCGCAGATGATAAAGAGCGGTACGCTGGGAAGCAAGGGCAGACTTGCTGTCAGATTCCGGCCAGAAAATCTCGGCCAGTGTTTCTTTGGACATGGTAGTGCCGCTGCCCAGCAGAAGATATTCCAAAAAACCCTTGACCTTTTTGGTTTTCCATTCAGTATCGGGAATGTTGATTCCGTTGACTGAAATTGCGGGCTTTCCGAACAGAGACGCCTTTACAAAATAAAGCTGTGGCAATGACCCTGTTTGGTAGCTGGAAACGAATTCATTGCAGAATGCGGTGAATTGTCTTTCCTCTAAAGATTTAGCCCGGGCTTGCAAATACTCTGCCGTCTTGCGGTCAAAAAACTTAATTAACATTGCTGAGGCATGATCGGCATTAAAACCGTACCTTATGCTGCGAAGGGACATATCCGTCATAGTGTCCCATGTATGTCCCAGAACATAAAATAGCGGTGAGAGGCTGCCAGATCCATAGCCTGCCGCAGGTAATGGTGCCCTTTTTCCATATCCTCAATGGTGTAATAAAGCCGGGCTATGTGAAAGCCGGCACCGCACAGGACATGGTATGCTTTTTTTGATTTCGCCGCCTTTAGAGCTGACAGCAGCAAGCTTTCGGCCAGGTGAAAATCTCCTGACTCCCGGGCTATGGCACCCATTATGGATAACGAGATTTCATAGACCATCAGACCGGGGGAAGACTTGCGGATGATAGCCAGATCCTGGCGGCATTCCTCCAGGTCCGGTACACAACCGTTGGGTTTTAATGACCAAAGAGTGCGGAGCAATCTGCACATGGCAGCCATAGCCTTATTGTTTATGTGCAGGAAATGTAATTCAGCCTGACTGAGCCTTTCTAAGGAAGCCTCAGCATCAAAGGACAGGTAACGCTCTAACGCAGCCAGACGGTTTCCGTGAGCGGACAGGTATTCATAATCGTACTTTTCGCCGATAGCGATGACCTCAGATATGTATGACGGCAGGCAACCGGTTTCATTTTTTAGAGAGAGGACGGTAGCCAGATACAGCAAGATAAATCCCTGGGCTGGCTCAACATTTTTATACCCATCCAATATCAGCGCTGCCTCCATGCATTGCTGAGCCTGGTCAAGCTTACCCAGGCAGTAGTAGACGATGCAGGAAAGAATCAAATACAGCCATTGGTTGTCCACAGAAAGCTGGGTATATGTAATGCTTTCGCTAAAGGCTGCTGCAGCTGACAATCTTCCTTCCCCAATAGCCCGAACCATATATATGATGACCGGGGTACATTCCAGTTCCGCTGCCACCGGAGAAAGCTTGGAGGGAAAGCCTTTGGTCATATTACGCAGTTCTTTCATGTTGTTGCTGCACATATAAATGTAGATAAGGACACTGGCGGCATCATAATACAACGCAAAATTATTATCCTGCAGGGAAAGCTCCAGAACCCTTTTCAGAGTGTCCACTATTTGCGGGTGCTGGCGGTTGGGCATTAACTGGGCCTTAAACATTAATAGAACCGGGTTGTCCCTGATCATATCCTCCGGCAGCAGATCCAGCCACATCCTCAATTGAGCGGTTTCGCCAACCATTAGTCTCTTAAAACCAGCTTCAGTCACCATTTGGATAGCTGCAGCAGAGTCACCGCATTCTGCCAAATGTTCTGCAGCGCGACCATAAATGGCATGCTCCATGTAATAGTTAGCGGCTTTCAGGTGCAGTTCTTCGATCTGTTCCCTGGCATAACGATCTTTTAGTATGTGCAAAAGAAATTCCCGGAACAAGGGGTGGAAGCGATATACCACCGGATGACCGGGAATCCTCTGGATGAACACCCCGAACCCCAGGCACTGCTCCATCAATGATTGAATATCGTAAATCTGCAGTATCTCCGCTGCCTCAAGCCCCGAGAAATCCTGCAAGATGGCGATTCTAGCCAGAGCGTCCTGTATATCTCCGGGAACGGATTTGAGCACTTCCAGGGACATATAACGGAAAAGGGCTTCTTTATCCGGCAGGTAATTGGATTCAATAGCTGGGGTGCCACAATTCTTCCCTCCCAACGCCTGCCATAGAATGATAATTCCTGCTATCCAGCCCTCGGTGGTTTTAGCAATAGCGTCGGTCAGTTCCTTGTTGGCAGCCGGGTGGCCCATGTTGAGCATCAGTTCCTCTATTTCCCAATTACTGAAGGCTAAGTCCGCTGCCTTTATTTCTATGATCCTTTTTTCAAGTTTTTGTTTCTCAGTAAACACTTCATGAGGAGCACGGCTTAATACAAAAATTGACCAGGAGGGGGGCAGATTATCCAGCATATACCTGGTCATATCACAGATATCCTGGTTTTTAGTCACGTTGTGAAAATCATCCAGGACCAGATAGTTCCGGGTATGTTCAGCCTGTCTGTACCGCGTCCATAGCTCCTGGCAAATCCTAACCAGGGCTTGTTGTGGCTGTAAACCATGTTCCATTTGACTCCCCAGTACTGTCCTTAATTCAGCTAGCACAGCGGCTTCTGAGGATAACAATGCTTCAGCCAGATGAGCAATAAAGACAGATGGATTGTTATCCTCCGGGTCCAGACGGTACCAGCCCACCCGGGACAGTCCAGCAGCCTGATGACGGAAATAGGAAACCGCCAGCGTTGTTTTCCCGTATCCAGCTGGTGCACATATGGTTACTGCAGTGCCGGAATCCATACTTTGGTGCAGCCTTCGCAAGCGGTCCGTAAGCAAAAAGCTCGCAGACAGTTCCGGTATAATGAGTTTGCTCCTTAATACAGGAATATTGATCATAGCCTCTGCCCCACAATTGTATTTTGTAAATCAGCTTTAGAAAAATTACAAAAAAACTTACTTAATTTTACCAGAATGAAATGGAACCTAGAACCCTTGATAAGCCCGAATTCTCAGGCATTCCCGGCCTAATTTCCTTTAATTTCCGTTTTATATTTTTTTACACCCTTGCTGTAGACTCTAAATGTGAATATACTGGGGTTTCTGCGTTTATTGTTTCTATCAAATCACCCTTGGGTTATGCGGTAAATACAAAAAATCACCCCCAGGGTGATCGTGTTCTGGAACTAATTAACCTGAACAGGAATAATCAACAAGCCTAATTTACGAATAAGAACTGACTGAACGATGCAAAGGGGGAGGGTGCAGCTTAAAACCATCCATGCGGGATATGAGGAGAATATCTTTATATGTTTACAAGATTAGGAGAGGAGTGGATAGTCTTAATGGCTCTTAACAGAAAATCCAAAACGATGTCCATATTGCTGACTATGGCCATCCTGCTCATACTGTGGCCGGGGGTGGCCTATGGGGCAGCCGCAGTCGGCACCGCCAGTGGTACGGCTGGGTATAGTTATATTTGGGTAGATTTAAGTTCTGGTACTTTTTCTGCTGACGTTACTAATATCTCAAACTGGACACTAAATACTGATGGGGGGCAAACCATAACCACCATTACGAAATCGAGTGATACATCGGTTAGATTGGACCTCTCAAGTAATATTGCCGCAGGGAACACCATCACCGTGCAAGCCGGTGCTGACGCGTTTGCAGTCGGAACTGAGCCTTTTACTGCTCCATTAGAGGTATCAATCATTGTACCAACCCCGGCGCAGGGAACAGCCACAGCGATAGCCGGCACCCAGAATATTACAGTGAAGTTGACCTACGGTAGCTTTGGGGCTTCATTGAGTGCTGGACAGTGGATACTGGGCGGCGCTTCCGCTGGTGAAAACCCCATAACCAGTGTTACCAAGGTGAGTAGTACAGAAGCGACAATTACGCTGACAAAAGCAATATCAGTATCGGACACCTATACCATAACAGCCCAGCAATCAGCATTTGTTAATATTGCGGTTGCTCCGTTTGCTACTCCTCTACCTGTAACCATTTCAACAGTTGGCGACACTACCCCTCCGGAATTTCTTGCTGGATATCCTAAAGAAGGCGACACATCTTACCCTCCTGGCAGCAAAACAATAGAGGTGGTTTTTAAAGCAAACGAAAGTGGAAATTCGTATTATGTTATACTCCCCACCTCAGCAAGTACCCCTGACGGCCAAAAGATATTAGAATATCATGACACAAAGACTGGGATTGACGGAGTGCTTTGCGATGGCTTTTATGGTTATAATCATGAAAGTGTCGAAGAGCATAAAATAGTTGTCTCTAGCGATTCATTTGCGGACAATACTTCCTATAAGTTTTGTATAGTACTGGAGGATGATCAACACAATGTAGGTATAGCAACAGCAGTAACTGTGACTACTCCACTGCCACTTCCTGCAATAACGGTCACGGCATCGGCTTCAAATTCAACACCGGTTGCTGGAGCCGATAATGAGATTACTCTAACGGTAAAGAATTCGGCGGGTGATACCGATACCACCTTTACAGGCGTGCACCAGGTAACCGTGTCCGGCGTTCAGGCGACACCGAGCGGTCTCAGCTGCGGGTCATTCTACAGCTATAGTATTCCCGGCACAGGCACGTTGACGACAGGCGTGATTTTTACCGAAGGCGTGGCGAAGCCTTCGTTAAGCCTATTTAAAGCCGGGCCGCAGACCATCAATTTTAGCGTAGCAGGAGTGCTCAACCCATCGGCTTCTTTGAATCTTACCGTTGTACCACGCAGCCCGGCAGTGATGATGCTCACACAGGATATCACCGCTCCTGCCGCAAACGGAGGGCAATTTGCCCAACAGCCAATCCTTAGGTTAACGGATTCATATGCCAACCTTTGCACTAACGACAGTACAACGCAGGTAACGGCCTCGAAAGAAGATGCAGGGAGTTGGACCCTGACTGGTACGACTACAGTAACAGCGGTGAATGGTATTGTAACCTTTACTGATCTAGGCGCAACCAATGCCGCTCAAGTAACGGGTGCCAGGATCAGATTTACCTCCACTGCGGCAACTAATGATTATTTAAGCGCCCAGGTTACGCTGCCCGCTCCGGACAGCGTGATGGTGGCCAACGCTCTGTATGCGGCCGAAAACGCTGCCTACAGCAATATGACCCAAGCGGCAGCCAGCAGCGAAGATGCCATCAAAGCCGCGTTAAGAAATACTGCTGTATCAGCAGTGAATAACAGCAATATAGTTGTTACTATAGATAAGGTCAGCTATACTCCGCCGGTGGCAGGTACCTCCGCTAATACCAGCGGCACCGACGGCAGCTACACTTTTACCGTTACCGTAAGCAAGGGTGCGCAAAGCCAGACCACCACCCAGAAAACTATAACCATTACCGCCACAACCTATAGCACATCCGGCTCCAGCGGAGGTGGAGGCGGCGGGGGCTCCACTCCTGCAGGCATACTTGTTACCACAAACGGTACAGATGTTTCTAATACCGGAGTAAGTTTATCATTCCCGGCAGGCGCAGTGGAAAGCGATATCCGCGTCCAGGTGAGTGAAGCAAGTCTGACTGCCGGAATGGATCTACCTGCTGACAGTCAACTGATCAGCAAGGTGGTAGACATCATCAAGAACAAGTCCGGCAACTTCTCTAAGCCGGTCACCATAACTATGTCCTTTAACAAATCCCAGATTGATCCGGATAAATACGATATAAAGCTCTGTTACTTCGACGAAGAAAACGGAGAGTGGGTGGAACTGGATAATATTAAAGTGGATCTGGCCAATGGCACCGTCAGCGGTCAAGTTACCCACTTCACCAAATTCGCAGTCATCGCTACCCTAAAAGCCAGTGAAAAAGAAAAAACGCCTCAGATCCAGGCTCTGCAGTCAGAGCCAGGACTGCCAGCCGACCTTGCCGGGCACTGGGCTAAAGGCAGCATTACTGAATTAATAAATGCCGGAGTAATCAGCGGCTATCCTGACGGCAGCTTCCAGCCCGACAAAACCGTTACCCGGGCTGAGTTTACCGTAATGCTGGTAAAAGCCTTGAAGCTGGAATCCAGAGCCGGCTCCCAATTTACAGATACCGCTGCCCACTGGGCCGGAGAAAGTATCAGCACCGCCGCTGCTCACGGCTTAATCAGCGGTTATACTCAAAGCACTTTTGGACCCGACGACCTTATCACTCGTGAGCAGGCTGCTGTAATAATAGCCCGGGCCGCCCAGTTAGAAGCAGGAGAACAAACCTTGGCATTTAACGATGCCCAACAGGTTGCCCCCTGGGCCTTACCCGGTGTAGCCGCTGTAGTAAGCAAATCCTACATGAGCGGTTATCCCGACAATAGCTTCCGCCCCCAGGGCAATACTACCCGCGCCGAAGCTGCGGCCATAATATCAAAATTACTTTAACTGCTGCCCACAACATATTATGAAACCAATTAAGGGGCGAACATATCGTTCGCCCCTTAACTTATGCGCTCGTATTGCCTCAATCCGTCGAAAACTATACAAAACTGGGTTATAATGTCTGCAGATCAGTAAACAGCAAAATTTGGGGGAAGGTATGGAAAAACTGTTTCAACACATATCATTGCTCAGCAATGGTAAATTCACTCTGCCTTATTGTAACTGCCTATGGATAGAAGACGACGTCAACTGTCTGGTAGACTCCAGCCCGCCTGAAGAACAATGGCAGCATATCGCAAACCAACCTATAAACCTGATAGTAAACAGCCACGGACACAGTGACCATTGCTCCCGTAATTACACCTGCCCGGATGCACAAGTACTCATGCATCCTGCAGAACATAAGCGGGTATCCAACGGCGATATATACCTGCGCGATTATGGCTTTGATCTCTTTCCTGATGATAGCGTGCGCCCGCTGTACCTGGCTGCCGTCAAGTATACTCCCCGGCCAGCAGACGGAGAAATCCAGGATGGGCAAACCATTTCCACCGGGAGGGTCTCATTTCAGGTGGTCAGCTTACCCGGCCATAGTGCTGGCCACTGTGGTTTCCTGTTTCCCGAACAAGGCTTTATTTTCACCGCTGATATTAACCCGGACTCCAAACCTTTTTTCGCCATGCTGGACAGCGATGTGGACGATTTTATATACAGTATTGAAAGACTGCGCAGCATAGGCCCTGAACTTCTCGTGACCGGGCATGGCTCAGCCCTTATCAAGAGCAATATTTCCAAACGCCTGGCCGCTTACCGCGATATACTTTATCAACAGGAAGAAAAAATCCTGTCCCTTCTAAAGTCAGGCAAACGTACAATCCGCGAACTGGCTAAAGAAGCAGTATGCTACGAAGGGCGCCTCCCCCAGCCCCAGGCTGTCTATTACATACATGAATGCATGATGGACTGGAAACACCTGCAGCGCCTGGAACGTCTGGGAAAAGTAGTGAACGAAGGAGACAACTATTACCTAGCCCCTGGCCAGCGCAGTGTGCTGCAGACACTGGGGTAGAATAGGGACATGTGGGCAAAACTTGTAAATAAATTTTGTTTAAATACTTAAACAAGAGAAATTTATACCATATTTGCAAAGAAAATAAAAATTTACTAGAAGATATCCAATTACCCCATGATATAATTATACATAATACCATACCTTGAACCATTGGGTTGCTGCAATAAGGTAGCATACCGCAAAGCTCTGATGGCCCAACTTTGGTTGGGCCATCATCTTTAAGGGGATGTAAGGGGAGGCTAACTATGAATTATCGTTTGGGGTTAGATATTGGTATTACTTCAGTTGGATGGGCGGTATTGGAGCATAATGAGGAAGAGGAGCCAGTTAAAATCGTTGATTTAGGTGTGCGAATTTTTGACCGCGCTGAAAACCCTAAAGATGGATCTTCGTTGGCTCGGCCAAGAAGAGAGGCAAGAAGTGCCCGGCGCCGCATCAGAAGGCATCGCCACCGTATTGAGCGAATAAAGCGGCTTCTTGAAGACTATAGAGTAATATCGTTGGCTGAATTAGAAAGTTTATATCATAGCTCACAATCACTTACAGATATATATGAATTGCGTTATTACGGACTTGAACGGAGGTTATCCAACCAAGAATGGGCCAGAGTGTTGATTCATCTTGCCCAGCGGCGTGGCTTTAAATCGAATCGCAAGAAAGAAAATGAGAAGGAAGAAGGCAAGCTTTTAGCTGCTGTAAAATCCAATCAAGATATCATGCATGATAAAGGTTATAGGACCGTGGGCGAAATGTTTTATCTTGACCCGAAATTTGCTTTGCACAAACGAAATAAAGCTGATGATTATAGTCATACCATTGGTCGACAACAAGTATTGGATGAAATCAGCTTACTATTTGCCAGACAAAGAGAGCTTGGTAATCCCCATACGACAATAGAGTTTGAAAATGTTTATAAGGACATTGTGTCAGGGCAGCGATCATTTGATCTAGGACCAGGCGATCCCAGCCCATATGCAGGTAATCAAATAGAAAAAATGCGTGGTAACTGCACCTTTGAAAAAGACTGCCCACGAGCTGCCAAGGCCTGCTATTCATTTGAATTGTTCAATCTCTACCAGAAGATTAATAGTTTGCGAATCGAGAGTGCACAAGAAACAAGCAGGTTCCTAACTGCGGAAGAAAGAGAGTTGATAGTGCAGCTAGCCCATCAAAAGGCTGACCTTAATTACAGCACTATTCGTAATATTTTGGAACTGAGAGATGAACAATGGTTTAATAACTTGACATATGGTTTGGATAACACTAAAGAAACAGAAAAGAAAAGCAAATTCAATTACTTAAAATCATATCACCAAATTCGTAAAGCAATGGACTCTGTAAGTAAAGGAAGAATCCAACAGTTTACTGTTTCCCAACTTGATTTACTCGGTGAGACACTTACATTGTATAAAAATGAAGGTAGCATATCTAGAATACTGTCGGAAGCAGGTTTTTCAAAGCAAGATATTGATGCAGTTTTATCATTGAATTTCCGTGGTTTTAGTCACCTATCATTGAAAGCAATAAGGAACATATTGCCATGGTTAGAAAAAGGACAAGTGTACTCCGAAGCAGCTACATCAGCTGGATATAATTTTCGGGGACATGATAGTCAACCACAAAAATATCTCCCTCTTAAAAATGAGCAATTAGATAATATAACCAATCCCGTTGTGCGACGTGCGGTATCACAGTCAATCAAAATAATAAATGCAATTATTCGAAAATACGGCAGTCCGCAGCTTATATGTATTGAGCTAAGCCGGGAAATGGGAAAGAGTTTTGATGAGCGCAAAGTAATAGAGAAGCAAATAAAGGAAAACAATGCTTTGAATGAACAGGTGCGACAAAAGATTATCGAATTTGGTCATTCCAACCCTTCTGGGCAAGATATTGTTAAAATGAAATTATGGCAGGAACAAGATGGCAGATGCGCTTACTCTGGTGATCCTATACCAATTGAAAGACTTTTTGAGCCGGGTGTGGCAGATGTTGATCATATTGTGCCATATAGCATATCTTTCGATGACAGCTATGCAAATAAGGTCCTGGTCAGAAGTAGCGAGAACCGTCAGAAGGGCAATTTATTGCCCTACGAATACATGAAAAACGATCCTGTCAAACTGGAACGATTTATTGTTTGGGTTAATACCAGCGTAAAGAATTATCACAAAAAGCAGCGGCTTCTTAAGAAATCAATCACCGACGAAGATCGGAACAAATGGAATGAACGTCCATTAAATGATACCAAATATATATCCAGGTTTATGCTTAATTATATTCGCAACAATCTGCAATTTGCCCCAGCCGAGTACTTAGGCAAACGTAGGGTAATAACAGTAAACGGAAGTATTACCGCCTTCTTGCGCAAAATGTGGGGATTAAAAAAAGAACGTTTAGCAGGTGATCTCCATCATGCTCAGGATGCAGTAGTGGTAGCCTGTGTTAGTGAAAGCATGATACAAAAAATTACACGTTACTATCAGTACTATGAGACGAGATATAGCTCCAATCACTTTGTTGACCGTGAAACTGGGGAAATAATAAATGCCCGCCAGGAAAAGTTTGGGATAAAGTTCGTTGAACCATGGGAGGGGTTTAGATTTGAACTTGAAAGTCGCCTTAGTGATGATCCAGTCTTCAGGATCAAAGCCTATAATCTGAAGAATTATTTAAACCCCGATGAAGTAAAACCTGTCTTTGTTTCTCGTATGCCTACCAGGAAAAACCGCGGTTTAGCTAATGAAGCAACTATTCGCAGTCCGCGTTTGGTCGAGGAAGGATTCTTTATTTCCAAAGTAAATATTACAGATCTGATACTTAATGCGAATGGGGAAATCAAAGGATATTACCAACCACAAAGCGACTTACGATTATATGAAGCTTTAAAGAGCAGACTTCGGGAATTCAACGGTGATGGTAAGAAAGCCTTTAAAGAGCCGTTTTACAAACCTACTAAAACTGGGAAAC
The DNA here is from genome assembly GCA_029550685.1 of Bacillota bacterium. Taxonomy (GTDB): domain Bacteria; phylum Bacillota; class Syntrophomonadia; order Syntrophomonadales; family Syntrophomonadaceae; genus DTU018. Next base: position 7,252 of record JAKPGY010000057.1, on the reverse strand, counting down.
TAGGTCCGCTGGTGAAAAAGGTTAAAGTAATTGAAAAAAGCAATTTAAATGTACTTGTTGGAAGCGGAATAGCTGCTAATGGGGATATGATTCGTATCGATGTTTTTAAAACAGAGGAAGGTTACTTTTGGGTGCCCATATATGTTGCCGATACGGTAAAGAAGACCTTACCTAATAAGGCTGCTCTTCAGTCAAAGCCTTATGAGTTATGGCCGGAAATGTCAGATGATGATTTCATATTCAGCCTTTATCCAAATGATTTGATCAGATTTCAGCGAGAAAAAGACAAGGATGAATTTATGTATTATAAAAAGGCAGGAATTTCCACTGCATCAATAACTGTTGAGAGCCATGATCGCTCCTATTCTATTCCAAGTCTTGGAGTAAAAACTTTGCTTCTGCTTGAAAAATGGGAAGTCGATGTGTTAGGAAATCGCTATCGGGTTAAAAAAGAGCGCAGACAATATTTCCCTGGACAAGTAAGGTAGGTGATAATTATTGCTTACCGTAACCTAGTCTTAACCCGGCCTGCAGTGGTTAAATGTAAAAACAAGCAACTTCAGCTTGATATGGATATTGAAGGTTTCCACTCAGTTCCGATCGAAGATATTAGCAACATTATGGTTGAAAGCGATGGTGTACAGATAAGTAGCCATGCATTACGGGAATTAGCTGCAAATGGCACCACAGTATTCTTTTGTGATGCTACCCATTTGCCCTGCGGAGTACTTTTGCCATTGAGCACACATTCAAGACAATTAAAGATATTACAGAGCCAATTATCGCTAAAGAAACCTCTTAAGAAACGCTTATGGCAGAAAATAATACAGCGGAAAATTACCAATCAAGCTGAATGTTTGCGTATATCTAACAACCAGCATGGATATAAGGAACTGCAGGCGTTGGCTAACAAGGTCCAATCTGGAGATAGTACCCATATAGAGTCTCAGGCAGCACTTAAATACTTTAGGTTGCTGTTCGGAAACAAGTTTCGGCGACGCAACCAGAGCACTAGCAAAGACATTGACATTATTAACTCAGCGTTGAACTATGGGTATTCAATTATTAGAGGTGCTATCGCACGTACCTTAGTGGTTTATGGTTTTGAACCAAGCCTAGGCTTATTTCATCATAATGAAACAAATCGTTTCAATCTTGCTGATGATTTACTAGAACCATTTCGTCCATTGGTAGACTTATATACTTATGTTAATGTGCACGGTGATAAGCTGATGCCTCTGCACAAGCGTAATTTATTTGGACTTTTAAATTATGAACTACAGTCAGGAAATGAAAATCATAGTGTAGTCTATTCAATAGAACGTCTGGTAAAAAGTTTGTCATCGATATATCAAAAAAATGAGGGTGAGCTTCTTTTACCTAAGCTTAATTCCCTCAAACTTCATACATATGAGTAACAGGTTTATGCGTATTATTGTATTCTTTGATCTGCCAGTTACTACAAAGACACAACGAAAAATAGCAGCAGATTTTAGAAAATTCCTTATACAAGATGGCTATTACATGGTCCAGTTTTCAGTATACGCTCGGGTTTGTAACGGGTATGATGCTATCGACAAACATATAAAGAGATTAAAGAGTGTTGTTCCTGATAACGGTTCAATTCGAGTATTGGTTATTACTGAAAGACAATACCAGTCTATGTATGTACTAACCGGGAAATTAGTGGAAGAAGAGAAACCAGTTGTCATGCAGCAACTAACGATTTTTTAAAAAAACAAAGGATAAACGGAAAATGGCTGCCATGAAAAACCTCTTTTTTGGAAAGCGAAGTCCCGATATTCTAGGAATATCGGGACTTCGCTTTAGAGATACAATACCATACCTTGAACCATCAGGGAGCTACAACCCGATTCGCTGCGATACAGTATTGCTTTTCTACAATACCATACCTTGAACCATCAGGGAGCTACAACGATACTAACACCCTTTTGGTTTAATAACTGACAATACCATACCTTGAACCATCAGGGAGCTACAACTCATCCATGCCAAGGCCCCACACTATAGGACAATACCATACCTTGAACCATCAGGGAGCTACAACGACATAGGTGCTGTTAACTTATTGTTTGTAACAATACCATACCTTGAACCATCAGGGAGCTACAACTTACATACGCAGAGACCGCTTCTTTATTCTACAATACCATACCTTGAACCATCAGGGAGCTACAACCGTTTACATCTTGCGTGAGGGCGAAATGCTACAATACCATACCTTGAACCATCAGGGAGCTACAACATAATATGATACATCTATAAGCGGAAAAAAACAATACCATACCTTGAACCATCAGGGAGCTACAACCAGCCCAAGCGTCGGGATCGTTTTCGGCAAACAATACCATACCTTGAACCATCAGGGAGCTACAACGTACACTTGCAAAGGCCGTTTGCCGTCCGAACAATACCATACCTTGAACCATCAGGGAGCTACAACAAAATCCCTCTTTCTCCTTTTCTGTTGGCAAACAATACCATACCTTGAACCATCAGGGAGCTACAACGTACTTGGTAGACAATGGCGAAGGACGTGGACAATACCATACCTTGAACCATCAGGGAGCTACAACTGGGGAGATCGCCGTCCCCAAGGTTCTTGTACACAATACCATACCTTGAACCATCAGGGAGCTACAACTTGTTTTGAACAGTACCTATGGGGCAATGAACAATACCATACCTTGAACCATCAGGGAGCTACAACTTGATTTCCGACCACATCTCAAAAGCATTGACAATACCATACCTTGAACCATCAGGGAGCTACAACGTAACTGATCATCAAACAATTGTCAAATGGACAATACCATACCTTGAACCATCAGGGAGCTACAACCAGACAGGAGAGGACGGCATTCTCATTCTCACAATACCATACCTTGAACCATCAGGGAGCTACAACTACAGGTGTGTGGATGTTAATACTACCCCCAAATTAAGCCAGATACTGGAGATAAAATAGGCCGCTTTATTGATTTTCCGGGCAAAGCTCAAGCAGAGTAAAAACAGCACTGGTTTTCAAGTGTTAGCAAGATATGAAAGTCTTTAATCAGTTGCATGGAACGGCCTTCCTTTGGGTAAAAACATGATTGGTCAAGTGGAATTCCTGTAGCAAATCTAGGGCTTCGTCTAAGTATTCACCCAGCTCTTCCAGTTTATGGGCATCGGAGCCCACTGTATATATGGTGATGCCTGATTCTGCTGCCAGGGCTACTATTTCCTTGGAGGGGTGGAATTCTTCCAGCCCCCGGCGGCGGCTGGAAGTATTGATCTCCAGTCCCATGCCCTTTTGGGCCATTTCTTTAAATATTGGTTCAATTATCCCTATATGAAGGTGATTTATCTCTGGGCCAAAATACCTGCTGCCATAGCGCACATAAAGATCTACATGAGCCAGGCAGTCAAAAAGTCCGGTGGCCACCAGCTCCTGCAAAGTGGTAAAGTAATCCCGGCGTACCTGAGCTAATGTTCGGGGCCGGAAATACTGTGGACTTTCCTTCATAGACGAAATGGCAATATGGTCCAGGCAATGGATGGCTCCTAATACAAAATCGAAGGGGTAATTGTTTACTATCTTTTCTATATCTTTCTCCGAACCGGGGCAGTAGCCTATTTCAACTCCGGCCTTTATTTGAAGAGAAGAACCTTTAAATACCTCTTGCACCCGGTGGATCTCATCAAAATAACTGTCCAGCCAGGCTGGGTCAAAGACCGATACCCGTTTGCCGCCCACCATAACATAATTGTCTTTTTCCCGGCGGACGGGATCCAGTTCCACATGGGTAGTAAAGCAAATGTCGGTAAACCCTGATTCCAAGGCCTGATTGCAGTATTCTTCTATGGTCACTGCCGAAGCGTCGATAGAATAGTCAGGATGAATGTGGTAATCAGTTTTTACAGACTTCATTTAGTGCAGCCTACCTCCTTTTCATATATATGATACACTAAGGCAGCTATCTCTAAAGCTACTCCTCCAATTGAGAGGGTACCAGTTATAGGTCCAAAACCCGGTGCCATTTTGTTTAGTGCCACCGGGATGTAAAAATCAAGCAAACCCACCCGAGCGGGTGGGTTTGGTTCACCTTTAATATCTCAATTATAATCCGGCTTGACCCGTTCTTTCAGGTGGTGTTAGGCCAAGAAACTCACGATATATTCTCTCCTTGTATACAGATCCTATCTCGTTTATCGCTGCAATGAAGGTTTGATATGTTCCAGGGCCGCCGATTTTTTCCCAAAACTCATCACCTATGAGAACTACTTCATCTGCATTCATATCAAACCAGCGTTTGGGAAAACTCCAAGCATAGTCTTCCTTTTTGCCATATGGATTATATGGTAAGGCAAAATATGCATGATCGACCTGTCTTGGCTCCATGCAGTAAAGTTTCAATATCTTTTCTTTGCTGACTTTTGTTTGATCGCTGTTGGGCAGTGGAGCCTTCAATTCGAAGGTATATGATTTGTTGTTCTTTGTATCTCTAGCGAATACATCGCATACTACCTGAACAGGTATATCTTCACCGCCGCCTTTAAGAATATATTCCAGCTCGGTTTTCCAGTTTGGTTTAATTCTTTTTTCCCCTTTTTCAGGGTGTTCCAATTTATTTAATACCTCTGTAATTCTCCGCAGTCTTTCAGCTTTTACATTTCCACGTATCGTATGTCCTTTCTCCCCATAACCTAAACCATGCTTTGCAGCAGCAACAGCCAGATCCTCCCATGCCGACCCAAATGGAGTTACAAATCTTCTCTCAAAGTGGGAGCCTTTAAATATTTCTTCCGGCACCAGAGCTGCATACAGAGGCTTCTCAGCTATAAATTTTTCACTAATAAAAGGGTCTTCAACCATTACCCTTTTCATTACTTTTTCCATTAGATTGCTGATTACGGACTGAATCGCATCCTTCATGTCCTGGTTATTGGATCGTGCCAACTATACCCCCCCCAGACTATAACCGTTGCCAAATGAACACAGACTCATAAAAATCAGTTGATCTACGACCGGTCCGCCTATTTACTTGGCGTTGCAGGATTGCCTCCTCTTTTACCCCGCAAAGCTCTGCAATTTTCCCATAAAGATTATGCTTGTCACAGGCAATCACAATCAAGTAACCACCAGGACGGATTGATTCACAACAGCGTTTGAATACATTGGCTATTGCTTGCTGGTATTTTATTTTTGCCTGTTGACTTGTGCCCTCTTTAGCTGCACCGATTTCGAATGAACTATTGTCTTCAAGTCCTAGCAATTCATAGGCGTAGCGATGCTGGTCATGATAGTCTATAAGGCCTACATAGGGAGGACTGGTTATAAGCCCATCAACTACAGGAATATCTGCGACCTGGCTATCACCATGGATAATCTCAACCGTAGCATCGGTTCTGCATAAAGCAAATTCCTTAAGTCTTTTAATTGTGTCCAGGCTGTATTGCCTCAGAAATTGATAGGCGGTAGTAGTAGGAGTACAAGTACGCCGGTGTTTATGGCACCAATAGGGTCCTATCTGAGGCTCCTTGGGAAAGTCCAGGTCATAGTGAGTTGTCAGCCGGGCTGATCGAGCTGATCTTGATAGTATAACCTTTAAGATGTCTTGATTTTGATAGTTTTTAATTAACTCCCGGTATATCAGTAATTCTTTCCTTGCTTGCGGTGCAAACCACAGCTTAAGGTACTCATTATCATCAGTAATAATTACATCATTGGCTGTGTCAGGAAAAAGATTTGCCATGACAGATTGGTTTTTGTTAGCTATACTATCAACCTTGTTAAGAATATCTAATATCTCTCTTTCCACCAAATCTATATCATACTTTTGAGTTTTCGCTCTCATCAATAAAACATTGAAAGCAGAAATGTCATAACCAATCGAATTAATACCAAGCTCATTTGCCTGAACTAAAGTAGTTCCAGAACCTGCAAAAGGGTCTAATACAGTCATACCAGGTTTGAAATATTTTCTTAAAAAGATTTCTACCAATTGCGGGATAAACTTGCCCAGATAAGGATGTAAACGATGAACATGTTTGGTTCTGACTTTTTCAGGTAAATCCTTTTCAGTCCAATTCAGATTTAAGTCTTCTAAACTGGTTTCAGGAGTTACCAAACTTGGTATGGTAGGATTTCCTGAACCTAGATATACATTGGCACATTTTTCCCCATTGGTAAAATCATTATTATGGTCAAACATACTTACGATCCTTTCTCTCTGTGGGAATTATCATTAGCAACAGCGCCAGCAGCAGAGCGGTATATTTTTGATATCAAGGGTTCCTTGAGAGGTAGCTAAATATAGTACAAAAAAATTACAGTGGATTACTGGGTATAACCCGGCCTTTTTATTGAAGAAGGCTGCTGCCGGATTTCCAGTAACGAAACTGCAACCATAGCATTCAGAAACATTTTACAATATTCTATAACATTCTATAACATTCTAAAAAGACGGACAACCCCCGTACACTTCTGCGTTTGGAGGGTTTTTATGTCGAGGGTAATGATTATGTTGGTGGTACTGAGAGAATGGTAGAGAGACGATGGGATTCACGTCTGCTTCGCATCCGTAACACGTCGCCCACCCTCGTTTCGCTACGGTACCGGGCTCCTACGCTCACTACAAAATGACCTGCCAGGTCATTTTGCTTAACGTTCGCGCCCTCGCGGGTTCGAATCCCTCTTTATAAACAAAAAAAGTCAGTCTCACGACTGACCTAGAGTGTCAAAAAAGTTGTTAAAAAGAGATCGCCACGTCGCTATGCTCCTCGCAACATTAGCCGTGAACGATAGTGAACATCGGTAGTGCCGGAACGGCCGATGACATACCAGAAGGCCATCTTATGTGTCATTGCGAGCCCCTGAAAGGGGCGTGGCAATCTCAAATATCCAACTTCGGATAGCTTTATTGACACGCTGAGTCAGTCTCACGACTGACCTTATTTTTTATATGGTGGAGACGATGGGATTCACGTCTGCTTCGCATCCGTAACACGTCGCCCACCCTCGCTTCGCTCCGGTACCGGGCTCCTACGCTCACTACAAAATGACCTGCCAGGTCATTTTGCTTAACGTTCGCGCCCTCGCGGGTTCGAATCCCTCTTTATAAACAAAAAAAAGTCAGTCTCACGACTGACCTTATTTTTTATTTGGTGGAGACGATGGGATTCGAACCCACGACCCCCTCGTTGCGAACGAGGTGCTCTCCCAGCTGAGCCACGCCCCCACAGCAGA
>JAKPGY010000003.1 GCA_029550685.1 Bacillota bacterium | reverse complement strand
CAGCCTTATCTGCCCTTGCCGGAGTTAAATGTTGCCGATGCGGTGGATCTGGCCAGCGTAATGGTCGAAGAGCAGTACGAGGATTACGCTATCGCCCGGTTTACCTTTAATAACCTCTATGGCTATACGATTAAGAGCGTGGGGGTCGAATACCTCAATGCCACCATTATCCCGGACAGCCAGGAGGATAAAGATGGACTCACCCGTGTGCTGGTACGCTTGGATAACCCTTCGAAATTTTATTCCAAATATAATGTGCTTTATTTCGGCTACGGCGTTTCCGCCAGCAGTACGACCTATTTGTGCAGTTACAATCCAGGGGAGCGCCTTGTTAATGCCGAGTTTTTCAAGCCGATCCGCACCGTTGAAGACTGGGCTTCCATGGAGGATAGCCTGGACCAAAACTATCGTTTGAAGGAGGACATGGATTTTCAAAACGTTCCACCTCAGTTAATTCGGGTGGGGGAACAGCAGGCCAATGTTTTTACCGGCAAACTGGACGGGGGTATTTATGACGAAAACATGAACCGGATTGGCATGCACACCATTCGCAATCTTGATTTATCCGTTGGCTTAGGTGGAGTAATAACTAATTTGAAAGGAGCGGTTTCCAACCTCCGGGTAGAAGGCTTAATTCTGGAGAATCCCACTGATGCCACCGTAGGTTTTGTGCGTGTCACCCAAAGCGGGGCCCTGATTGATAATGTGCATTTAAATAATGTCCGGTTAAAGGGGTACAACGCAATCGGGGGAATTGTCGGGCAATTAAGCAATGCTACCGTCCAAAATTGCTCGGTGAACAATTTGGTGCTCAGAGATGCCGGTCTGGAAGTGAGCGCTGGTGGAATTGCCGGGCGAAGCTCATACAGCATGATTAAAAACTGTTATAGCTATGGCTTGAATATCATTATTGAAAAATCCAAAACCAGTAACGGGGTAGGGGGAATTGTTGGCTATACCGATAATTCGGAAATCGAAAATTGTTATGCGGTTGGCAGTATCCAGACATCATTAATTTATGCCGGCGGGTTGGTGGGTTACGCTGCCGATGGGAATATGATCCAAAAGATGTGGAGTGATGTGGATGTTAGCACTATTGCCGATTATATCGGGGGAATGACAGGCTTTCATTCCGGAAATGCCGGTGACATTATCCCGGTGAATACATTGGTGTTAGGTGACCTGTACTGTTCCGTTACCAGTCCCCCCAATGTGCGCCGGGTGATCGGAAGCCGCGAGGACATGGAGAATGCATATGCTTGGAGCGGGCAGCGGATTAACGGAAGAATTCCTTATGAAGATGACGGAACGACGTTGGTGATGCATGGGGCGCAAATCCTCTCCGGCGAGGAGTTGCGGGATCCGCAGACTTACATCAAGAGAATCGAGATAGGAGAAGCTTTCGATTTTGAAAAGGTAAGCGAAGGGATTTTACCACAACTCTACGGTACAGATGGTACCTTGCTACCCTATCAGGTGGAACACCGGTTGGATGAAAACCCGCAAATCGAGGTTTCAGAAATCGTTGCGGCTACAGTTGGTAATCAGTATATGATTCAGGTTAAGCTGGCTCATCAGGCCGGGATAAGTATTGAGGATGCTCGTTTTGACTATTTGAATGTCACTACGGAAGTGATTCCGGAAAGCGATGTAGCCACTACCCTGATTTGTACAGTGGCAGGGGAGCCGGTACGCTATTTGGACAGTTATCAGCTTAACGGGATTATCTATAACGGAGGACAGGTCTATCCGGTTTTAGCCATGGTTACTTTTGAACAGCCATTCTATTTAGACATCCCCGATGTAGCTACCTGGCAAGCCGTCATGGCAGAGCGTAAAGATAATTACGAGAATTTCCGGATCACCGGTGATTTGGATTTTGGCAACAGGCCGGACATTATTTACAACGTTAATGTCAACCGGCTGGTGGGAAATATTGGTCCCGGGGGAGAGTCTACCGTCATCAGGAATGTTACGATTAACTTCCCGGAGACAGGACAGGGGTTCATTAATACAGTTAACGCGAATATGAGCAATTTGCGCTTTGAGAACATTAACCTAACCAATGCTAAGTCGGGCGACAGCAATACAGGAGTAATCAGCAAATGTTTCGGCATGGTGGAGAGTGTGGAGTTTTATAATGTTGAGATTAATGGCCTTTCGACCAGTCATGTGGGCTGTATCGGGTATATGGTCGGGGGGACGGTTATCAACAGTAAAATAGAAAATGTAACCGTAAGGACAACCGGGGATTATGTCGGCGGTCTGGTTGGCCGGGCGGAAAATGTAAATATGACGCTGCTCAATGCCAAAACAGTAGATGTCTCCGGTCGTAACGAGGTCGGAGGTTTAGCCGGACGTCTGGGCGGTACGGTTTCGTATTCCACGGCGGAGGAGGTAAAAGTAACCGGTACCAGCAACTATACCGGTGGAATTGTCGGCTATACATTTCCGATGTTTCCCGGGGACGTGGTTACGAATGAAGAGCTTACGGTCAGAGACTCCGAGGTGAAGGGTGTAAGTTATGTAGGAGGGATTTTTGGACGGGGACAGTTGCGGAATAACAATGCAGGAACCACCTGGAGCCGGGTGGAAGACACCTTGATTATCGGAACAGGCAATAATTGTGGGGGGTTAGCCGGAGGACCATCCACCTCGTGGAATCGGAACGGTTTAGTAAGGAACTGTCATATTTACGGTAACGTGTATGTCGGGGGAGCGATGGGGAATACTTCACAAATGTATAGGGCTTATGTGCTGGACAGCGTTATTTCCACCATTTTCGATCCGGAATATGGGGAGTTCACGGGCAATCCCGTACAGGTACCAAGCTCATCGCAAAATAGGTATATAGGCGGAATTGTCGGCTCGACCGGGACAGCCCCAAGTAGTTGCGGGGTGGCCAATTGCAGAGTCGGGGCAGAAGGAGCGGATTATGTCGGGGGCCTTATCGGGGATACGACCGGTGGCATAGCCTTCGGTTATTACATCGAAACCGACAATAGCCCCTTTATTAAAGTATATGGACGAAATCACATTGGGGGAATTGCCGGGTATCATCGGATGGGTAATATTTATGCTTGTCAAAGCAATGCGGATGTGATTGCCTCCGGACAGAATGCAGGCGGGATCTCCGGGTATATGTATATTAATCGTGAGTTGGACGGGACGAAGGTTCCTCATTTAATAGGAAATTACTATGTGGGCAATGTTTCCGCCGGTGATTATGCGGGCGGAATAGTAGGACGGGCCAGTGACGAACTATCCGGTGATAACTCGCG
>JAKPGY010000026.1 GCA_029550685.1 Bacillota bacterium | reverse complement strand
GCTTTTTGATAAGGAATACGGCGGTTTTGGGTCTGCCCCCAAATTTCCCACTCCTCACAACTTATACTTCCTGCTGCGCTACCACTACTATACCGGCCAGCCGGAAGCATTGACCATGGTAGAAAAGACCCTGGACAGTATGTACCGGGGAGGCATATATGACCATATTGGTTTTGGTTTTGCCCGGTATTCTACTGATCGCTACTGGTTAGTACCCCATTTTGAAAAAATGCTTTATGACAATGCTCTGCTGACCATAGCTTATCTGGAAGCCTATCAAGTAACCTGCCGGCCTGAATATGCCCGCATTGCCCGGGAAGTGCTGAACTATGTGCTACGGGATATGACCTCTGAGGAGGGAGGATTCTATTCGGCCGAAGATGCTGACTCTGAGGGAGTTGAGGGTAAGTTTTACGTCTGGACACCCGGGGAAGTAAAAGATGTGCTGGGAAATGAGCAGGGGACTGAATTCTGTTCCTATTTTGGCATTACGGAACAGGGGAATTTTGAGGGCAAAAGTATTCCCAACCTGATTTACAGTTCTTTTAGTGAAGAAGAGCGCAGCCGGTGGGAAACGGAACGGGAAAAACTATGGGCCTACCGCAGCCAGCGTATTCATCCTCATAAGGATGACAAAATATTAACTGCCTGGAACGGTTTGATGATTACAGCTTTGGCTATCGCCTACCGAGTCTTAGGTGATTCAGAGTACCGGGAAGCTGCTGAGAGAGCAGTACAGTTTATTCTTAACAAACTGCGCCGTTCTGATGACAGACTGCTGGCCAGATACCGGGAGGGGGAAGCGTCATTTTTGGCTTACTCGGCCGATTACAGTTATTTGGTATGGGCTCTTATCGAACTCTATGAGGCCACCTACCAGACTCGCTATCTGGAATTGGCCATGGAATTTTCCCGGGAGCAAATAAAGTACTTCTGGGATGAATCTAAAGGTGGACTGTTCTTTTATGGAAATGATGGGGAGCAGCTGTTGACCAGACCAAAAGAAGTTTATGATGGAGCTATGCCCTCTGATAATTCGGTGGCTTTGCTGAATTTCCTGCGTTTATCCCGTCTAACTGGTGCTGCTGACCTGGAAGACAAGGCGCAGACAATGATAACCGCTTTTGCCAATACGGTATCCTCCGGTCCCACTGCCCACTCCTTTTTCCTGTCCGGGCTTTTGTTTTATTTGCAGCCTAGCCGGGAAGTGGTGGTAGTGGGCCATGCTATGGATGGCCAGGTTGAAAAAATGCTGGGCTCTGTCCAAAAGGCATTTCTGCCCGATACGGTTGTGTTGTACAAAGATGCTCACAGCAGTGAACTGGAACTCCTGGCACCATTCACCCGTGATATGACAGTTCAAAATGGAAATGCAACCGCTTATGTCTGTGAAGGGTTTGCCTGCCAGGAGCCTGTAGCTGATGTGGAGATTTTGCGGCAGATTATAAGCTCAAGTCGCAGACAGGCATAGAGATTGCCACGCGCTCGCAATTGTCACCTGCGGTGCAGGCCACGGTGAATGAAAACATTGCTGGTCGGCTTAAGCAGGAGTATTAGCCGGGCGAG
>JAKPGY010000220.1 GCA_029550685.1 Bacillota bacterium | reverse complement strand
GCTGTGAAAATAGTCGTCATTGTGTCATCGCGAGGAGCGAAGCGACGTGGCGATCTCGAACGCGAGTCACGGGCAAGCTGAATGAGATTGCCACACCCCTTTGGGGCTCGCAACATTAATAGCAACCGAAGGGAGCATCAGAAGTGCCGGAACGGCCAAAGACATGAAAGATGGCTTTTCGTCCGTCGTGATCTGCACCACAGGTGATAATTGCTGTGAAAATAGTCGTCATTGTGTCATCGCGAGGAGCGAAGCGACGTGGCGATCTCGAACGCGAGTCACGGGCAAGCTGAATGAGATTGCCACACCCCTTTGGGGTTCGTCGCTCGCCCGGCTAATACCCCTGCTTGAACCGTGCCACGATATTTTTATTCACCTTGGTCTGTTCTGCTGGTGACAATTAAAAGGAATCTTTATCACGACACTGTTTAACCCAATTAATTACATCAATCTATCTATGATAACTATCCAGGAGGACATTTTTATGAACATCATCTACCACTGTTTTGGTGGCGCTCATTCATCAGTGACGGCTGCTGCCCTGCATCTGGGCTTGCTGGCCAAAGATCGCTTGCCCACCGTAGAGGAATTAATGGCCATCCCCTACTTTGATAATACCGATAACAACGATTTTGGCTCTATTCGATTTATGGGGCTGGATGAGTATAAGAATGCGGTCTATGTGCTGGGAAAAAAAAGTCTGGGCGATCGCTACACCAACATAATACATGGTACGGCGGAAATATTAGGAGTTCGCCATCAAGTTTTAGCAGTAAATACCATGCCCAATGTAAACTGGATTATGAAAATAGGCGGATATATTTCCCGTCGAATTGGAATGGTTCTGGTGGGCCGTCCCCTGGTGGGAATAGGCACCAGAAAGGCTTTCTTTGCCCTGGTAAATTTGGTGGAAATAACTCGTTTGCAGGCAATGGACTGCCGGCAGGTAAACTCATGAACATTATGTTTATATCCAATACCGGAACCCATCATGCTTTAATAGCAGCTAATATTTTCCTGGGTCGTCTGCAGAAACCCGATTTTAGATATACAGAGGGCTTCTGTGATTCTGCCCATGACAAAAGCGGTTTCCCCATCTATATCGGAGAGGATTCCAAAGGCCGCAAGGTTTATACTTTGGGAGTGGGCAAGGATGTGTTCATGGCCAAAAAGACTTTGGAAGACCTGCGTAATATACTGGGCTTTACGGAAAAAGAACTGGTAATAGAGCCAGTTTCTATATCCGGGCAAAGTCTGATCGATATTATCAGTCACTGGCCGAAAAAACTGGGAGGTGACCATTTAAATGTTCTGGTCTCCACCTATTTGCTGCGCCGGCAGTTTCAAACCATAGAAAAAACTGTAGAGGACTTGCAGGTCAGGCTGAATAAAATGCTTTAATATTTTCTCCATAACTTGCGCGGCTCAGGCTTTTCATGGATAATTGGTTAGGAGATGCCATTGTCTGGAGGAAGTACGTTAGTGGGAGCCCGCATTATAGATGTAATTGAGGACAGCATTGGAGCTGAAGTAGGAATAGAACCAGGGGACACCCTGCTCAGTATTAATGGTTTGCCTGTTATGGACATTCTGGACTACCAGTTCTATTCCCAGGATGATCAATTAATCTTGGAGATCGAAAAACCCAACGGGGAACTGTGGTCTATAGATATCGAAAAAGATTATGATGAGGAATTGGGACTGCTGTTTGAGGGAGTAGTCTTCGACCGCATACGAGTATGCCGTAATCTCTGTGTGTTTTGCTTTATAGATCAGCTGCCTCCAGCTATGCGCAAAACCCTTTATGTAAAAGATGATGATTATCGCTATTCCTTTATGTTCGGCAATTTTGTTACTCTCACCAACTTAACGGAAGATGACTGGAGCAAGTTGGAGAGAATGCGGCTTAGTCCACTTTATGTGTCAGTCCATACTACTTCAGGTGAACTGCGGCAGCAGATGATGGGTAACCCCCAGGCAGCTCATATTAAAGAACATTTGAAGCGCCTGCAAAAAGCTGGTATCGAAGTACATACTCAGATCGTACTCTGCCCAGGTCTGAACGATGGCCAGGAACTGGTAAATACCGTAAATGATTTAGCTAATCTTTATCCCTCGGTACAATCAGTGGGTATAGTACCGGTAGGACTAACCGGATATAGAGAGAAATTGCCCCAACTAAGATTAGTTGCTCCCGAAGAAGCCCGGCAATTAATTGACCAAGTGAACCAGTGGCAGAATTCTTTCCGTGCTCAATTTGGAATAGGCTTTGTCTACCTGGCCGATGAGTTTTACGTCAAAGCTGGTATTCCAGTTCCACCAGATGAGTATTATGATGATTACAGCCAGATTGAAAATGGTATCGGCTTGATTCGTTTGTTCATGGATGACTGGCAGGAGATAAAACGTGACCTGCCGAATCAGATTGATCCAGTTCAGGTATTCCTTATCACCGGCGAATCAGCCAGATCGGTAATGCAAACTGTTGCTGAGGATTTCAACCAGATTAAAGGTTTATGTGTTGAGGTTATTACCGTACCCAATCAGTACTTCGGGGGTGGGGTGACCGTAACCGGACTGTTGACCGGAACCGATATTATAAACTACCTGCAGGATAATTATCGTGGTAAAAAAGTAGTAATTCCCGAAGTATTGCTGCAAGAAGGCAGTACCATGCTGCTGGACAACATTACCCTGGAAGAGATTGCTTCCCGCACGGGAGTGGTCATTCGCACCACCGATGGCAGTGCCCGTTCCTTAGTGGAAGCAGTTTTATACTGATGTTTTTGGAGGATGGATATGGCTAAACCTGTGGTCGCCATAGTTGGACGTCCCAATGTAGGAAAATCAACTTTATTCAACCGGCTGGCCGGGGTGCGCAAGGCTATTGTGGAGGATACCCCCGGAGTTACCAGGGATCGTATTTATGACAAAACCGATTGGGCCGGGCGGGAGTTCATTATAATAGATACCGGAGGAATTCGCTTCGATGAAGGGGATCTTTTTGCCCGGGAAGTCAAGCTGCAGGCGGAATTAGCCATTGATGAGGCTGATGTCATTATCTTTGTGGTAGATGCCAGGGACGGTGTTACTCACGAAGACGAGCAGGTGGCGGAACTGCTTAGAAAGTCTCAACGCCCGGTGGTTTTAGCCGCCAATAAGGTGGAGAACTTCCACCAGCAGCTGGAGTATTATGAGTTTTACAATATGGGATTGGGGGATCCCATCCCCATTTCTGCCATGCATGGAATGAACACCGATGAACTTTTGGATGCGGTAGTCAGCAAGTTCGGCCCTCCTTCTCAATATGCTGAAGATCCCAACGCTGTTAAAATAGCTATCGTAGGACGTCCCAATGTAGGTAAATCTTCTCTGGTAAACTCCCTGCTGGGACAGGAACGAGTAATTGTCAGTGACGTGCCGGGAACCACCAGGGATTCCATTGATACTCCTTTCCGTTACAATGGCAGGGATTACATTCTCATTGATACCGCTGGTATTCGGAAAAAATCACGCATTAAGGAGCCCACGGAAAAATACAGTGTAATACGTTCCCTGCGCAGTATCGACCGGGCGGACGTGGTATTGATCATGCTTGATGCTACGGAAGGGGTTATTGAGCAAGATAAGCGTATAGCCGGTTATGTTCATGAGCAGAGCAAAGCCAATATAATTGTGGTAAATAAATGGGACCTTATAGAAAAGACCGGCAGTACCATGAACCAGTTTGATAAGGATATCCGCGAAGAACTAAAATTCTTATCTTATTCACCGCTGCTGTATATTTCAGCCCTGACCCGCAAACGGATTTTTCAGGTGCTGGATATCGCCGATTTTGTGGTGGAGCAGCATAATCGCCGGGTGCCCACCGCTGAATTAAACCGGGTATTGAATGAAGCTATGATGTTAAACCCTCTGCCCGGTGGGGGAGGTAAACGGGTGAAAATCTACTACAGTGCCCAAGTGCGTACTGCACCGCCCACTTTTGTATTATTTGCCAATAATCCGGAAATGGTTCATTTTTCCTATCTTCGTTACCTGGAAAACAGCCTTCGCCAGAACTTTGGCTTTGAAGGCACACCCATACGTTTGATTGTGAGAGCCCGCAGCGGGAAGGACACATAATTATCGGGGGGATTTTCTTGTATAACTTGGCTTTAATACTCTTGTGTTACATCATTGGTGCTATTCCTTTTTCCTATCTGATTTCTCTGGTAAAGGGTGTTGATATCAGAACCAGGGGAAGTGGAAATGTAGGGGCCACTAATGTCTTGCGCACCCTAGGGCCAGTTGCAGCAGCCATCGCTTTAGCAGCCGATCTATTAAAAGGAGTGGTGGCTGCCTGGATCGGTACCATGACCGGCTCAGAATGGATAATTGCTTGCTGTGCTCTGGCAGCGGTGTTAGGCCACTGTTACTCGGTTTTTCTTCGCTTTGGTGGGGGGAAGGGAGTAGCAACTTCGGCTGGTATTGTTCTCTACCTTCTCCCCCGGGAACTTCTCATACTCCTGGTGGTTTTCTTGGTGTTGGTAGCCTTGCTGCGCTATGTTTCATTGGGGTCAATTACCGTAGCAGCCTTACTGCCCGTCTTGGCGTTAATCATGCGTGAACCTGCTGAATTACAAATAATGAGTTTATTGATGGCCGTCCTGGTCATTTACCGTCATCGAGAAAATATACAGCGGCTGCGCAGTGGCACTGAACCTAAACTGGGATCGCGTACCTAATCAAACTGGTATGGAGGTATTTATGCAGCCAGTATGCATTTTGGGAGCGGGAAGCTGGGGAACGGCTCAAGCCATTCTGCTGGCATCTGTGGGGCATGAGGTTATTTTGTGGGGGCGTGAACAGGATGGTGTGCCCCTGATCAAAACAAGTCGTCAGAACCAGCGCTTCTTACCAGGCGTCGCTATACCTGACAATGTACATATAACTACTGATATTAGGGAAGCAGTTCACCAGGCCGGGGCAGTTATCCTGGCCGTACCCGCCCAGACAGTCCGACAGGTGCTGGAGAACATTGCGAACCTGTTACCTGCCGGTGCTTTGCTTATAAATACCGCCAAAGGATTAGAAATTGATACCGGACAGCGGATGAGCCAAGTGGCCAGCGCTGTTCTCGGTGAGGATATACTGGCCCGGTATGCCGTAATCTCCGGCCCCAGTCACGCTGAGGAAGTGGCGCGGCAGGTTCCCACTGCAGTCACAGCGGCTTCTGTTAACCTGGAAACAGCCCACCAGGTTCAGGACCTGTATATGGCTCCCTGGTTCAGGGTATATACCAATCCGGACGTTGCCGGGGTGGAACTGGGGGGAGCCTTGAAGAACATTATCGCTATTGCCGCCGGGATAATTCATGGACTGGGCTACGGGGACAATACTCAGGCCGCTCTGATAACTCGCGGTTTAACGGAAATAACCCGTTTAGGCCTGGCCATGGGCGGAGATTTTCGCACCTTTTCCGGCCTAAGTGGATTAGGTGATCTGGTAGTAACCTGCGGGAGCCGGCATTCCCGCAACCGGCGTGCCGGGGAAATGATTGGCCAAGGTATGAGTGTGCAGGAGGCTTTGGATCAGATAGGAATGGTGGTAGAGGGAGTCTATACCTGCAGAATAGCATACCAGCTTGCCCAGTCACTTCAGGTAGATATGCCCATCACCCGGGCCTGTTACCGGATCTTATATGAAAAAGCCAGTCCCGGAGAAGAGGTCTCTAGCTTGATGAAACGAGGCAAAAAACATGAAATAGAAGATATAGTCCAACCGGATGATGTGGCGGATAAAGTGTGAAGGAAGTTCACACTTTTTTTGTTTTCTGGTTATATTACCGAATATTGATAAATATATTTGTACTGTTAAATGTCCATGAGTTGAGGGTATCCGCATCGGAGGGAGGGTGCCTTTTGTAAGTCTAATCCGAGGGAGGGAAAATGCGAAGTGGAAGGTAACAACATCTTACAGGATATCGCTGAACGTACCGGCGGCGATATATACCTGGGGGTGGTCGGCCCGGTTCGCACCGGAAAATCAACGTTTATCAAACGCTTCATGGAACTTATGATTCTGCCTAATATCAAAGACATATACGATCGGGAAAGGGCGAAAGACGAGCTCCCCCAGAGCGGAGCAGGGAAGACCATTACCACCACCGAACCCAAATTTGTTCCCAATGAAGCCATTGAAATTACCACGACCAGCGGACTGAGCTTTAAAGCCAGACTGGTGGATTGCGTGGGCTATACTGTGGAAGGGGCACTGGGTTACGAAGAGGATGATGAACCTCGTATGGTGAAGACTCCCTGGTTTGACTATGAGGTTCCCTTCGAAGAAGCGGCCGAAATAGGAACCAGGAAAGTGATAGTCGATCATTCGACTATAGGCATAGTCGTCACCACCGATGGCAGCATCAGCGAAATTCCCAGAGCGAATTATGAGTATCCGGAAGAACGGGTCATCGCCGAATTGAAAGAACTGAACAAACCATTCGTTATACTGCTCAACTCTATCAAACCCTATGATCGCGAAACACTCAAGCTGGCTGAAGAATTAAGTGAGAAATACGGTGTTAGTGTAATTCCTTTAGATGCCGCGCAGATGACAGTTGAGCAAATCTATGGGGTATTAGAGGAAGTTCTTTATGAATTTCCGGTTCAAGAAGTTAATATTAAGCTGCCCCGCTGGGTGGATGAGCTGGATGAGGACTTCTGGCTGCGAGAAGGTTTGGAAAATGCCATCCGCGACATACTCAATGATGTCCGCAAGGTCCGTGACATAGACAAAGCTATTGAACGGCTCTCCGAGGTGGAAAATATCAGTTATGTCAGCCTGGAGCAGATGAATCTTGGTTCTGGTACCGCTGTCATAGATGTCACTGTCCCCGAAGAATTGTTCTACCGTTCCCTCAGCGATGTCAGCGGATTTACAGTGCAGGGAACCCACGATATCATGCGCCTGATGAAAGATTTCAGCGTGGCAAAACGAGAATATGATAAAGTATCTTCCGCTCTGGAGGAAGTAAAAGAAACTGGCTATGGGGTAGTCACACCGCGCCTGGAAGAGATGTTCCTGGAAGAACCGGAACTCATTCGCCAGGGCCATCGGTTTGGGGTCAAGTTAAAAGCCAAAGCTCCCTCACTGCATATAATCCGTGCCGATATTACCACCGAGATTACGCCCATCATTGGTACTGAAAAGCAGTGTGAAGAATTAGTGCGCTACATGCTGGATGAGTTCGAAGAAGACCCCGCTAAGATCTGGGAATCTAATATTTTCGGCAAATCACTGCATGATTTGGTCCGGGAAGGCATTCAAAACAAACTGCACCGTATGCCGGAAAACGCCCAGGTCAAACTTCAAGATACTTTGCAGCGTATTGTGAACGAAGGCAGCGGAGGACTTATCTGCATCATAATTTAATGTAGAATGAATAATTTGCGAACCGTTTTCAGGAAGACCTGAAAACGGTTCTTTTGTATTTACGAATTACATGAGCGTTACTAATCTCAGCTTGCTCGCCAATATCTGCCTTCGTTACTTGTATTTCTTATCCAGTCCTTGCAATAAGCACTTGAGAAAAGCAGAAAAGCTTTTCCATGGTATAAGGGCAAACAATAATGCAAAACCTTTAAGGGAAATATTGTGAACAGGTGACCAAAATGTTTTGTCATATAATGTAGCAAAATGTGGTATCATGTAGAAAATAAAGGAAAGGAGTAATGGAGCTTGGCAGAAATAGATATGTTAGTTATACCAGAACAAGCCGAAGCGACTGGGGATTACGTAATTGCAACCTATTATCTACAGACCGGTCGTAACGTCGACATCGTGAAAAAGATTAGTTCCATTGCCATTGAGCAGACCACCGGCACTTGGGTGCCTGTTCCGGAAGAGACTCCTGAAGTACGGGAAAAACATGTGGCTAAAGTTGTAAGTATCTATGAAGTACCTGGCAATGAATATGAAGTGCCCGGGGGACAGGATACCCGCCAGTGGGTGTTTCAGTTAGCCTATCCGGCAGTGAATTTCGGGCCCCAAATACCCATGATGTTATCTACCATAATCGGTAACATTTCTATGGTAGGTCCCCTAAAACTGTTGGATATCAAATTCCCACCTAAATTTTTAGCCCAATTCAAAGGACCCAAATTTGGTGTAGAAGGTGTTCGGGAACTGCTGGGAGTATACGATCGGCCATTACTGAACAATATGATTAAGCCTTGCACCGGATATACCCCTGAAGTAGGCTGTCGCCTGTTTTCCCTGGCCGTAGAAGGCGGAGTAGATATAGTTAAGGATGATGAGCTGATAGCCGACCCCCCTTTTAATCCCCGCGACCAGCGTATCAAGCTGTATATGGATGTAATCCGGCGGCACTATGAGGAGACCGGACATAAGGTTTTGTATACCCCTAATATTACTGACGGAGCCTTAAACGTACTGGACAACGCCCGGCGAGCCATTGATGCTGGTGCCAACGCTATCATGATTAATTACCTTACCGTGGGTATTTCAGCATTGCAAGGCCTGGCTGAACATCCTGATATAAATGTTCCTATTATGGCTCATCTGGATTTTGCTGGAACCATGTATGAATCCCCCATTTCCGGTATGAGTTCTCATTTAATTTTAGGCAAGCTAGCCCGTATGGCTGGTGCAGATATGGTGGTCTATCCCAGCCCCTATGGGAAGTTCCCTCTTTTGCGGGAACGCTATTTAGAAATAGGACACCACCTTAATAATCCCTGGTGTGACATTAAGCGGGTTTTCCCCATGCCCGGCGGTGGTGTAATGCCCAACTGCGTGCATGCCATATATCGTGACTTGGGTCCGGACAGCATTATGGGCTGTGGCGGAGCTATACATGGTCATCCCATGGGACCGGTAGCGGGTGCCAGAGCTATGCGGCAAGTAATAGACGCAGCTGTCCAAGGGATTCCTTTGCTGGAAGCCGCTAAAGAACATCCCGAATTACAAGCAGCAGTAGATGCCTGGGGACTCCTGGAAGAAGAAGAGAATGGCCTTTTTGACATTAAGGGATAAATTTAAGGAGGTATGCTTTATGGCCAAACAGTACACTCGTGAAGAAGTCAAGGCTAGGCTCCAGCAGCAAATTCAGGCGGGCAAACCCATCATAATTGCTGGTGCTGGCACCGGTATCTCTGGTAAGTTCGCCGAGCAGGGAGGAGTAGACCTGATCGGGGTCTACAATTCAGGGCTTTTCCGTATGGATGGAAAAGGTTCTCTGGCAGGTCTGATGCCATATGGTGATGCCAACCAAATAGTAATCGATTTGGCTCATCGCGTGTTCCCGGTGATCAAAGAAACTCCCATGATTGCTGGTATATGCGGCACTGATCCCACCAGAGAAATGCGCCCCTATCTCCAGCATCTACAGCATCTGGGATTTTCAGCTGTTATGAATTTCCCCACCGTCGGTCTCATTGATGGCAGATTCCGTCAGGAACTTGAAGACACCGGTATGGGATATTCGGTGGAAATTGAAACCCTTAAAATTGCTAAGGAATTAGGGTTCTTTACCCTGGGGTATGCTTTTAATGTGGAGGAAGCCCGTTTAGTTGGTAAAGCCCAACTGGATGTTTTAATATGTCATATGGGTCTAACTGCCGGTGGTTCGATTGGGTCCAAGTTTGCAGAAGAAAAGCTCACCCTGGAAAAATCGGCTGTCCTCATTAATGAGATGACCCAGGCGGCTCGTGAAGGTTACAAAGATATTATGATATTCTCCCACGGTGGCCCCATAGCCTACCCGGAAGATACCCGTTATATATACGAAAATACTGAATCGGTTGGCTTCCTAGGTGCTTCCAGTATTGAACGCATTCCTATCGAGGTACCCCTCAAAGAAGCTTGTCAGCAATTTAAGAATATTCCTCTGGGGAAGAAATAAGACTTTTAAGCTCTCCCTGTTGTGTGAACAACCGGGAGAGCTTTAATTAAGCAGTGGGAAATGGTGAAAAAATGGCAACAATCATCGAAGTGGATACAGCTTTGTCTGTGCGGGACTATAGTCCGGAGGCGAACAACACTGTTTGTATGGTAATTGATGTTATCAGAGCCAGCAGCACCATTGTTTCCCTTCTGGATAACGGTTGCCGTCGTGTGTATACCGTTGCTGAGGAGGAAAAGGCGCGGCAGCTGGGGGCTGAAGGAAAGATGCTTACCAGCGGTGAATGGCAGGGCATCAAATTACCGGGTTTTGATTTGGATAACTCGCCCGCTGAAGCCAGGAGCTATCCGGTTAAGGACCGAGATGTGGTGCTATGTACCAGTAACGGTACCCGGGTTATCCACCAGGTAAAAAACTGTGTACGGCTGTTTATTGCCAGCCTAATGAATGCCCAGGCTTGTGTTCAAGCTGCTTTATCAACAGCACTAAGTGCTTCCTGCGGGATAACCATTGTATGTGCAGGCCAGTACGGAAAATTTGTTCTTGATGATGCTTACTGTGCCGGCTATTTGCTGCAAGAGATGGAAAAACAGGCGGGCCAACTTGGTATCGAACTAAAAGAGTCTGACGCATGCCAGGCTGCCAAGGCAGTGGTTAAAGCTTACCCGAATGCCCGGACAGCCTTTATGGAATCGGCCAGCGGCAAAGTATTGCTGGGAACTGGAGGCTATGAGGATTTTGATGTGTGCCTTGAATACAATACTTCTCAGGTAGTTCCTTACCTGCAGGCAGAAGACGACTTAATATGGTTTGTCACCTGGGAGGAACGAAAGTAAACAACAGGAGGGAAGAGCATGGCAAAAAAGATTATAGTTGCGGGAATTCTTGATACCAAAGGCGAAGAGATCAAGTTTCTAAACCAAAGGGTTAAAGCAGCCGGCGGTGAGCCGGTCATATTGGAACTGAGTGTGGGACATGAAGTAGGATGGGCTGACATCAGCTTGAGCAAGGTTGTCAGCATGGTTGGCAGGAAAACGGAAGACATTTTTGCTTTAGACCGAAAGGGTGCCTCTGATTTAATTGCCGAGGGAGCCATAAAACTGGTCAATGAGATGCGGGAAAGAGGAGAGGCAGATGGCATTATAGCTTATGGCGGCTCCATGGGTGCCAGTATTGCTACCCGCATTATGCAGTCACTGCCCATTGGATTTCCTAAAGTTATGCTGACCACCATGGCGTCAGGAGATGTATCACCTTATGTTGGTACCCGGGATATTTGCATGATATATCCTATCGCCGAAGCCGGACTAAACAAAGTAACCCGCCAGATACTCAATAATGCTGCTGCAGCGGTCGTGGGAATGGCTTCCCCTCCGGACATGGAAGGAATAGAGGAAAAGCCCCTGATTGGCTGCATGATGTTTGGAGTAACTACACCCTGTGTACTGCACGCTTCCTCAATCGTGGAGAAAGCCGGTTACGATGTCATGATTAACCACGCGGTAGGCAGTGGGGGCCGTTCCATGGAAGAGTTGATCCGGGATGGCTATATCGCTGGAATTCTTGATATCACTACTCATGAAATAGGCGATGAAATGCTGGGAGGCGTACTAAGTGCCGGTCCTGACCGTATGACGGCTGCTGGGGATATGGGTATTCCCCAGGTGGTAGCCCCCGGAGGACTTGACTTGATCAATTTCGGCCCTAAACATACTGTGCCGGAACGATTGCTAAAGGAGACCGACCAGCCCGGGCGCGGCCTGTATGAACACAATCCCACTGTTACCTGTATTGGCGTTTCCATGGAGGAGGCCTATAGAATAGGCGAACATATGGCCAAGAAACTCAATGCTGCCAAAGGCCCTAGTGTATTATGCGTGCCTATGCGGGGGTGGGGAGCCTGCGACCTGGCCTCACCGGATATCGAGCTGGGCTGGGCTGGACCTGGACCAGGACCGGTATGGGCTGCTGATGAAGAAAATCCTAACTGGTCAAAACGATCGGTAGAGTATGTGAAGGCTCTGAAAGCTACTATTGATCCCAATAAAGATAACCTGGAAGTCATTCTGGTAGACAAACACATGAATGAGCCTGAGTTTGCTGAATTGATGGCGGAACTGTTGTTAGAAATGCTGGATGGCAAATGGAGGAAAGGCAACAAGGCTGATCTACCCTTTGTAATACCTTTTTAAGAGAATGTGTTGGGAGGCAGACCATGGCTATACAGTATAAGCGCAGGGAAATATTATCCCGACTGCGTGAGCAAGTCAAACAAAACCGGGCCATACTAATGTTTGGTGCTGGAACCGGTTTAACGGCCAAATGTGCTGATTTGGGCGGCGCTGATCTGGTAGCGGTTTATTCCACAGCCAAATTTCGCATGATGGGGCTCCCCACTCTCTTGGCCTGGATGCCCTATGAAGACTGCAATACTTGTGTGAAAGAAATGGCCCGGGAAATAATACCGGTAGTTAAAACCGCACCCTGTATTGCTGGAATAGGTGCCCATAACCCTGCGGTAGACCTGGAACAGATCATCGATGAGATGATGGTTTTGGGTTTTTCCGGTATTACCAATGAGCCCTTTTGCGGACTGTATGGGGAATTCTTTGCCAAACAATTGGAGGCTGCGGGAATTGGCTTCTCCCGGGAAGCGGAACTTATCAGAACTGCTCACCACAAAGATATCTTCACAGTAGCTTGGGCTTTCAATGCTGAAGAAGCCAGAATCATGGCAGAGGCCGGTGCTGATGTGATTGGTGCCATAGTGGGTGTGACCAGCGGTGGATTAACGGGAGCAAAAGAGGTAATGACCTTGGAGAAGGCCACCGAGGAGGTACAGGTAATATGTCTGGCAGCCCGCGATGTAAATCCAGAGGTTTTCGTACTAACCCACGGAGGACCTTTTGCTGATGCAGCCACTGCCCAGTACTCAGTAGCTCACTCCGATGCCGACGGCTATGCTTCCGGTTCCAGTGGAGAACGCATGCCCACCGAACAGGCCGTGATTGCTATTACTAAAGAATATAAGAATATTAAAGTGAATATGAAATAGGAACCTTTTTCGTATAAAGAGGGGTGGTTGTCTTTCCTGATTTGTTTTTCCAACAGGAGACCACCCCCTTTTGTTTTCTCTTTCACTTCCTTAGACAACCTAAACTTTTTCGAATCTTTAATGTATATGTATCAATGATTATAAAGACTAATGCCATCGAACTAGATAATTTCAGGCTTAATACAAAATTATCATTAAAAATAAAAATGTAAAAAACAAGCAATAGAAATATGAATTTGATTAGATTGGGTGTTATTACCTTTCTAAAACGTATTCCGCCTAATGCCCCCTTTGTATAATTTCATGGGTTAAAGCATGCTCAAAGAGCCTCTCCTACTTTTTAACTACCGGAGAAACTTATAACAAGACATTTTGCGTGAAAGGTTCAAAATGATGCCTGAATGGATCAATTATGCCATTATTGGATCAAAATAAAATTATATGTAAAAATTGGCAGGTAATTATATATTTACGGCGAAAGGTAGTTAGGCGGACAAATATCCGCTAGATCCGATTGGAAGGCTGAAAGAAATGGAAACAATGCCCTTTTACCTTGTGCTTATTCACTCATTTCCCGAAACAGTAATCTTGATCTATTTGGGTTTAGGATTAATCGGGTTAAAGGCTGATTGGAAAAGAGTTTTGGTTGTTGCCTTGTTAACTGCTTTAGCCAGTTACATTATTCGTTCATCTTCTATTCCTGCAGGAATAAATATAATAGTTCAATTACTTATCTTGATCCTGCTGTTAAGTTCTTTGGCTCAGATACCAGTCTACAAAGCTGTCCTGGCAAGTATAAGTGGTTTAATATTACTAAGCTTTATTGAAGTAGTCTGTAATGCCTTGATTACCGCAGTTACTGGCATTTCTATATGGCAGGTTTTAAATGATCCCTGGTTGAGAATCATCTTTCCGCTGCCCCAGTTTTTAATTCTGGTTTTGACGATACTGCTCATAAACAGATATCGTACTCCAGTAGTTTCCTGGACCCAAGAGCATTACATGCAGTTAGCACCCGTGGTATGGAAAAGCGAGATAGGGATGTTGCTGCTTTTTGCTGTTATTCTAATTGCCTTGGGCTTTTATTATGAGAATAACTTCAATCAGCTACAGCCTCCTTCAGCCCTATTTATGAGTAATACCATATATTTTGTGGTTTTTGCTTTGATAACTCTATCATTATTACTGGTTCAAAAATTAGGTTTCCTGCACAAGCAATACCGGTTAATGCAAGCTCAGCAGCTACATATCGAAAACTTACAGGAAATGATGCAGGTGATAAAAGGGCAGAGACATGATTTTATCAATCACATACAAGTAGTATATGGGTTCTTGAACCTCAATGAGATAGACAAAGCTCTGGACTATATCAGGAAACTATATAGGGATGTGCAAATCAGCGGAGATATTATGCAATTAGGCGTTCCTGAACTCAGCGCTTTGTTGCTGGTGAAAACAGGTGCTGCTGCCGGAAAGGGTATTTCTTTAAGTATAGACATCGAAACCACTTTGTCTGCCACAAGGGTGTCGCCGCTGGATTTAGTGGCTGTGGTAGGAAATTTAATCAATAATGCTATGGAAGCTGTTGAGAATAGGGAACCAACCGATCGGGAAGTAAAGCTCCACATTTTTGCCGAACCTGGATTTTATGTTATCCAAGTTCACAATTCCGGTATCATTTCCGAGGGTGTTTATGATCGTTTGTTCGAACCTGGTTTTTCAACCAAGAGCGATAGCGGCGAAAGGGGGATTGGCTTGGCCTCTGTGAAGTACCTGGTAGAAAAGTACAAGGGGAGAATAGCAGTGAGCAGCAATCCTGAAGAAGGCACTTGCTTTACGGTGTACTATCCTAAACTGAAGGAAAGGAGAAGATGGGCATGAGTATTCATAACATTGCGGTTCGTTGGGCGGCAGCTTTGGCTAAAGAACTGGGCAGCGACCAAAGGGAACAGAATCGGATGGCATACGGTCTGGAACTGCTGTTAGGAGAAATCGTAAAGTGGATAGTTCTGCTCTCTTTAGCCGAAATCATGGGCCTTTGGCGAGAGGTCATTATTATTACGGTATCAGCTAGTATGCTGCGTTTGGTTTCCGGTGGTGAGCACTGCAATGAATACTACCGGTGTATGATCGGGGGTACCATCTGGTTTTTATTGCTGGGGTGGATAGTTCGATATGTGAATATGTCTATAACCGTGGAAAGCTTACTGGTAATAGCAGGTATCTCCTTTGCTGCTGCATTTGTTTTGTTGGCTTTGTATGCACCGGGCGACACAGAAAACAAACCCATCAATACTGATGCTGAACGCACCAAATTCAAACGCCTATCGTTAATTTTAGCAGTGGTCTACTTGATCATTATGATCGGAACTACTCAAACAAAGGCTGCTCAGTGGATTTGCTTGCCGGTAGCAGTGGGGATGCTGGCTCAGGTTTTTACAGTAACTCCCCTGGGTTACCGGTTTTTGCACTGGGTAGATAGGGTACTGGCCTTCGATTAAAGGAGGTACAGTCATGGATACAGATATCGTTAAGGTACTGGTTGTGGACGATGAGTTGGCGGTAGGACTATTCTTAAAGTCGATTTTGGAACGAGTGCCGGGAGTAGAAGTAGCTGAAGTAATTACCAACTCCCTGGAGGTTGCTCAGCAAGTTGACCGTCATAGGGCCCAAGTAATTTTTCTGGATATAGATATGCCTGGTTTGAATGGCTTGGATTTGGCACGGCAACTACGGGAAAAAGATGAAGACTTATACTTGGTATTTGCCACCGCCTACCCGGATCATGCTTTGGAAGCCTTTGATGTCTATCCTTTTGATTACATATTGAAGCCCTTTAATGAAGAGCGCATTGTAAAGACCATGCAAAGAATAAAGTCTGGGTTTAGCCAGCCTGGTTCATTTGAAGATGATTTAGTCATGTGTAAGGTAGAAGGGCGACAAATAATACTTAAATCCAAAGAAATTTCTTATATTGAGAGCTTGGACCATAAAACAGTGATAAAATCTCCATTCTATGATGATCTGGTGATCTACCAAAGTTTAGAGTCATTGGAGGAAACCTTGACCAATAAAGGCTTTTTTCGCTGCCACCGCAGCTATTTGGTCAATATCGATTATATAACCATGATTGACCGCTTCGGAAAAACCTACGATATAGTATTGCGTTCAGGGGAGCGGATTCCATTGAGCCGCCGTCATCTTAGAGAGATAAAGAAGCGCATGAGAAGTTGAAAATATCTAGTTCTATGGTGTAATTGCCACCTTTAAATAACATCAAGGGGAAACAACCTTAGTTTCCCCTTTGTAAATAATTATCGTAGCTTTACGATCATGCTCGGGATAATATGGCACCCGTTTTAAAACGCATTGTATTTTAGGGTGCTTATTCTGTTATCAGAAACAGTTTTCTATAACCGAACAAGAAGCCAGTAAATAACCCGCTTAGGATAAGAACTGGAATCATCCTTCAATCGAATTGTTCTTGAAGAAGGCCGCTAATTCTGCCGGGTCGCTGCTGAACAAACTCTGCTCCGGCGAAAGATAGCCGCCAAATTCAACGATCTGCCACTTGTTTTTATGGTACGCAATTGTAAAAGACGCTACAGGTACCATATCCGAACCTCTTTTAGTAAGTACAGGGACTATCCAGCGATAAGTGGATGTTTTTACACTCTCGGTAAGACTTGTACCATTTAGTAAATCCTGCATTATATTGTTATTCAGAGTTACAACTTTATAAGGTGTACCATATTTCAACTCGGCTGGTCATTCTATGTTTGATAATGATTCTCTATTAAATGCATCTTTGTTTTCTAATAAGAATCGTTTGATATTTGATTTCTGTATAATAGCTTCAATCTCGGCTTTTTCTTCTGCCATATCCAGAGATTGCTGGCTTATCGCAGTCTCAATAGGCATATCGGAACAAGCCATCGGTGTAAGGAGCAACACCATCAGAATGATCGCACCTATGCTTTTCCCTGTTTTCAATGACGATCACCACTTTTTATTACCGCCATCCCCAAATGGGTAACAACGATTTTGAAGGGGCAGTAGTGTGCAGTAACAAGTATACTTATTCAGATGAATCTGATACTGTGGCAACAGCTATAACTCTGCCTATGCCAATTTTTTTAATTAGTTCACGGTTTCGCAGGATACTCAACCGGTCATTCTTTTGTTCACCGATCAGTATGTCTTTACCATTAAAACCTAGTACTTCTGCACATAAAGCGTTGGGCAAAACATCAATAACCTCTGTAGTTTCTGGATCGATACAGGATATAGAGTCTCCGGTCATGTTTTCGGCATTGTAATGGGAAACATAAATATAAATCTTCCCATCTTGCTGATGCTTATATATCTGCCAAGGATATCGCTTTTTCAATTCTATACGCTTTTCAACCTTGCCACTTTCGGCATCTAAGGCATAAACCACCGGCTCATCAGATAAACTTCTTATAACGTAAATAGTATTATCTAAAACAATCATAGAAGTTACTATATAATCCAGTGGGAAGGTATTAATCAAGCGATAATCATCCAGATTAATGGTATCAATTTGGGATAATTCGCCGGGAGATCGGGAGTACCAGGAACTGACGTAGAGTTTGTTTCCGTAGACAGCCATGTCCTCAATAACCTTATCAAAATACGGTATGATATATTCAACAGTATCATTTTTTGTATTTATCACTGTTATGTAATTTTTACGATTCATCGCAATATGTCCGACATAAGCTTTGCAGTCATGCTCGTTATATATAGTCTTTTCGGGCAGGATACGCTCCAATTCAATGGTTTTTATTATATTTCCATTTCTAAATACTGCGATCTCTTTGCCAGCTTTACTGTCCTCGCCTCTGATGGTTAAGTACACCTTTTTATCCGCAACTGCCGCCATGTTTAGACCACCATAAATAAGAACTTTATTGAGTACCTGGTAGTCATCACTAGATAGAAAATACATATTTCCTGAAGCCGTATAACAATAAACGCCATTTTCCGGATATATTTCTGTGCGGTTATTCTCGACTGTTGCCGGCTCTGGTTTTAGCATATGAAAGCTAAAAGCTGCCACAGCTATTAATAGCAAACCAAGAATTGCTATATATTTTTTCTGCATACTTCCTCCCAAACAAACATGAAGGGGAAACGCTTTCCCCATTTTAGTTTCATAACTTACTCAATCCTGTGACTACACCTATTCTTTTAACAATCAAAACAACTTGTAGCAAGACATTTTACGTGAAAGGTTCAAAACCGAACGTGAAATGTGCTCAGGGAAAAACCGATTCTGTATATGTCCTCCCAGGAATAAAACCTCCCAGCGATGATCTTAGTCTACATCCGCTTGGAGGTTTACACATAATTGAACGTGCTTATTTCATTCCCCTGGTTTGATTTATTGCTAGTACCCATATGGTTTTGATTGATCTATCTTCCGAAGTATGTCCGCCAGTCTTTGGTATTGTATATAACCTTTATCGTTTCCCTGGCTGAAAGCCAGTTTTGCTCGGGCAGCAAACTCAGCTATCCAATCTCTGCGACCCTCGGAATCGGCAGGGGTTAGTTTAAAATCGGCTATAACATCCGGATAGTCTTTCCTTAAATCGTCCGCAGCTCTTTTCCCATAAAAAGTCATCATGGCACAGTCGCCTGCAGAAATTGCTCCTTCCTTATATAATGTGATAGCTATTTCACATAATTCATCAAAAGTTGCATAGCGAACATTATATTTACTGCCCAGCTTTGTCCAAATATCTCTAGATAAATCTTTTGAAGCAGTTCCCGCAGTATCTACTGCAAAAATAGAGGAGTTTTTACTCGGTACACTAGGCTGCGACGCTGGATACACATTGGATGGGTAACCATTTGTATTAATCTGTAAAATGTTCGTCACCCCTCAATATTAATTGGAGATGTTTTGCTGGAAGAAAAAGGACGGAGTTTTGAATTTGACCTCCGTCCCATTGGGATTATCGGTTGTTTCTCAAAAGTTTATTAAGCAGAGGGAATAAGTTTCTTTAGCATATTATTGGTTTCTGGGGAAAATTTCATGATTACCAATACTTGAGCTACGTTTTTTACTCGGGCAGCTTAGGCTGATACCAGTGCAGCCAGCAGGCCGGCTGTACACCCGCGCTAGCTACGAGCAAAAGAGCCATAGAGATAACCTTGAATAGTGAATTCTTCATAAAACGACCCCCTTTCTTGGATGATATACCTACTTTTAACAGTCAAGGAAACTAATTACAAGACATTTTACGTGAAAGGCTCAAAATAGAACGTGAAATGCGCTCGAAGGGAAGTCGGTTTTTACGAGGTCGATTTAATTGAAAGCGGTTAGCTTTATGGGGGCGGGAATACTCAGGCTTACGCGCGAAAGGCGCAAAACGAACATGAAATGCTTATTGCGGAAACATTTTATTAGGCGTAATATGGAATATTCTATATAACAGCGAGCCGCTAAAATATAGATAGCAGCCAATGAGTAATAAAAATAGATTCAAGGTAAGGGTTAGAGCTGCCATCGTGCCAACTTGTGTATACAAGAAGCTGGACAAATCTTCGACTTCAAGCATATAGAGAGTAAAACTTACAGCATCTAACAACCGTACCCCAGTTAAAACAACAAGTGACATCCCGGTTATTTTTAGTATTAAAACAATCACTGACGCAAGAGAATACTGACTAAAATCAAACGGTATGTTACTACAAGCGGCTTTTGCAATGCTATTACCCCGTATTAGCAAATACATTCCGATAATAATTAAAAATATCGTACCAATCTTTAAATATATATTAATCCCCGTATAGCCTTCCAACCAAGGATTTCTTCTGAGTATCTCATTTACAGACAAAGCAATTAGCAGATGAAGTATATCCCGGACATTGAAGTAAAACGTACCTAAAATAGTTGCCATTAATTCCATTATATTGGTTTAATGCTGGAGCAACGTTCCCCAGGAGTGTACCATCCTCAGTGGTTCCCATTTTATTGGCCAATTGGGACTGTGTAACACTTATTCCTCTGCCTTTTAAAACAGCATATCCTGAAGCTGGAGCGCACCAATAATCTCTCTGTTGGACCTGACCCGGTAGCCAAAGGTTCATCTCTTGATAATCTCCAGGATTTGCTGTAACTACAAAATTAAAATTATCAGTAGTATCATCGGTAGGAAGAAAATTGCTCATAGGGGTTCCTTTAAAATACTTATTTATAAATTCTTGTAATATAGCTCTATCTTTATCTGTTACTGAGTTAGGATTAGCAAGAAATCTTTCATGAATATCTATCACTTTGTCTGCCATTTCAGATTTTTCCTTAGCTGCTTTCTCTTCGGTAGGTGAGATGTATCCTATGCCGCTATTTATTTCATTGAAATCCTGACTTATCGGAGCAATTATTCCATGCTTTGGATCACTTAGGTCATCAATGTCATTAGCCAAAGTTGTTGTCGACAAAATCAAAAGAAAACTTATGCTAAAAGCTATCACTCTCTTTAATTTTGGATTCATACATTCGCCTCCCGAAAATTTTGTTTTCCTTAATGCTACACTAGCGTAACAAAGCCAAGCAGTACTTAGCAAAAACTAACATTTTCGTGACTTGCTTAGAAATAAATGCTCTGCAACCCTAAACATCGAAAAAACTGATTTCTCAGCCTCCTAAACATGAAATGAAATAAACTAATACTCGTGCAATTGAAGCTAAGACCGGTGCAAACCATTAATCTGTCTGTAACCAGCACTAGCTTCTAGCTATGGAGCCATAAAGATAAAATTAGCAAGGAAAGTCTTCATAAAACGAACCTCCTTTCATACAACGATATACCACTTTTTAACATTGCGGGAAATCGATAGCGAGTGGTTTTGCGCGAAAGGTTCAAAATTGAACGTGAAATGCGCTTAGTTGCAAACCGATTATTAATGATGTTGTTTACAAAATGAACCTGAATACAGCTTGCTAAAAATAAAACCTCCATGTGATGCTCTTAGTTGCATCTACTTGGAGGTTTATCCTATAAACTCTTTATGATACTATTTTCCGCTTATTTCACCACATCTCCGGTCCAGTCGAGAATGCCGCCGAAATCATAAACGTTGGTGTAGCCCATATCGGCTAATTCCTGCGCTGCCAGCGCACTGCGGCGACCACTGCGGCAGTACACGAGAATAGTCTGTTCCTTGTCAGGCAGCACTTCTTCCGCTCTCTGCTTTATCTCAGTATCGGGTAGCAAAACGGCATTGGGGATATGACCCTCATCAAACTCGGTTTGTGTGCGTACATCAAGGATGATTGCATCCCGGGTCATCATTTCCTGCGCTTCCTGGGGGGTTATCTTGATGTAGTTATTTTTTTTAGGTTCTTCTAATAAGCTTATCTTTACTGCGGTAATCTGCACCGGATGGCTCTCCCGAATTTCAGGCAGAGCTTCGATTTCGATTACTTGCCCTTCAGCCAGATCAAATGGGATTTCAAGATTTTCATCAAAACCAACACTGGCTATATCAAAACCCACATCTTCAGTGGTTGTTACTAAAATGCTGTTATCCTGCACACTTTCCACGGTGGCATTGAAAATCAGATTGTTTTCGATGTCATTATTGCCGCAGCCAGACACTAAGAAAAGTGCCATGAAAAGAATTAAAAAAACTTTCTTCATTGCTAAATCTCCTTTGCAATTCCTGTTCGTAACAGATGTACTCTGTTTTTCCTAAATTATAAGGCTCGAACTGTTCAACGGCAATCATCATATATAGCAATAGCCAGGACGGCAAAAGGGAGGTGATGGTGGAGCAGTAAAAACCAAATTTTCGACTTTTTCATTGCCAGCCTTTATGCCACGTGCTATAATGTCCGTATTGTGAAGAAAAAATTCCGCCTATGGCAGACAGAGGGAGTTATGGTTAAGTCTGAGAAAAGGTTTTACCTGGTGCGGGAGGATATTCTCCCGGAATCAATATTGAAAACCGCTTTGGCCAAGGAGATGCTGGCCAGTGGTGAAGTTGCAGGCATTATTGAAGCGGTGGAGCGCCTCGGTATGGCCCGGAGCACCTTTTACAAGTATAAGGATGGAGTATATTCATTCTTCAATGCCGAAAATATGAGCATAATAAACATTTCCTTGCTTCTTCGCCACATTTCCGGTATCCTATCGGGAGTACTCAACTGTATTGCATCACTACAGGCCAACGTATTGACTATTAATCAGAATCTTCCTCTGCATGGGGTAGCCTATGTTACCTTATCTCTAAATATTGATGAAATGACGGTGCCGGTAGAAGAAATGCTTAAGCAACTGCAGGCTCTGGAAGGAGTACTGAATGTTGAAGTAGTTGGCAAGAGCTGAAATCAAATGCAGGAGGGGCAGTTAAATGATACAAATCGGTTTGTTGGGATGTGGAACGGTAGGTTCCGGAGTAGTAAAACTGTTGGAGAAGAATGCGGATGCCATTGCCCAGCGCAGCGGGGATCAGATAGTTGTCCGCCGCGTTCTGGAAAGGGATAAGGATAAATGCTTGGCTTTGGGTATCGCACCTGAGCGCATTACTAATGACATTGAAGATATAGTTAATGATCCGGAAATAGATATAGTGGTGGAATTAATCGGAGGTATTGAACCTGCATCCAGTTTTATCCTGCAAGCTATGCGCCAGGGCAAGCATGTGGTTACAGCTAACAAGGATTTGATTGCCGTTAATGGCAAGGAACTGTTTGAGACTGCTGATGAACACCAGGTGGACTTTTATTTTGAGGCTAGTGTGGGCGGGGGAATCCCCATTGTATATCCTCTCAAACAGTCTCTGGCCGGCAATCGTATCCAGCAGGTTATTGGCATCCTTAACGGTACGACCAACTACATACTGACCCAGATGAGCCGCAAGGGACGTGATTACCATGAGGTGCTGGCTGAGGCACAAGCCCTTGGCTATGCTGAAGCTGACCCCACTTCTGATGTATCTGGTCTGGATGCTGCCCGTAAGATTGCCATTTTGTCTTCCATAGCCTTTAACAGCCGGGTAACCTTGGATGACGTCTATGTGGAGGGTATCACTGATATTACCCCTGAAGATATCCGATATGCCCATGAACTGGGTTTTGTCATCAAACTCCTGGCTATTGCCAAAGAAGATCAAGCTGGACAAATACAAGTGCGGGTACACCCGGCATTTCTGCCGGCTAATCATCCTTTGGCAGCCGTTAATGATGTGTTCAATGCGGTTTTTGTTCAGGGAGATGCGGTGGGGGAAGTAATGCATTTCGGAAGAGGAGCAGGGCAGATGCCAACTGCCAGCGCCGTGGTTGGCGATATCATCGAGATTGTCCGCAACCTGAAACATCATACCAATGCACGCATTGGCTGTACCTGTTATGAACAAAAACCTGTAGTGAGCATCAACGAACTGGAAGCAGAATACTATATTCGTATGAGAGTCACCGACCGTCCTGGAGTACTGGCTGGTATTGCCGGAGTATTCGGTAATAATAATGTGAGTATTGCTACTGTTCTGCAGAAATCCAGTGATAGTGACACAGCGGAACTGATTATGATAACCCACCGGGTGCGGGAACAATGGTTACGCGATTCCTTGACGGTTCTCCGCGGAATGAGTATCGTTAGTGAGATAAACAGCGTTATCCGTTTGGAAGGCACCCAGAGGGAAGCCGTTTGACCGGGAGGTCGGCAATGATAAGGGTGAGAGTTCCCGCTACCAGTGCTAATCTAGGCCCGGGTTTTGATGCCTTGGGTTTAGCATTGTCACTTTACCTGCAGGTTGATTTGGAATGGTCAGACCAGAATATTATTGAGTTTACCGGTGAAGGAGCTCAAGGCATAAAAAGCCTTCCTGAGAATAACTTGGTGTGGCAAGCAGCCAGCCGGGTATTTCAAGCTACCGGTCACCGGTCGGCAGTGAAACTGAGCATTCACAATGAAATACCCATAGGCAGAGGATTGGGAAGCAGTGCTGCTGCTATTGTTGCTGGTTTGACTGCAGCCAATGAATTATTGGGAAAACCTTTGAACCAAGAGCAAGTCCTGGCCTTAGCCGTTGAAATGGAAGGCCATCCTGATAACGTAGTTCCCGCTTATATGGGTGGATTGACGGTAGCCATGGTGGACAATAAGCAGGTCTACTGCCAGAAGGTTCCCTTCCCAGATGAAATTGGTGTTGTAATAGTAGTGCCGGAATTCGAGTTGCCAACTGAGATATCTCGCTCGGTACTTCCTCAGCAAATTGATCAGAAGGCTACCGTCAGCAATCTGCAGAGAGCTTGTTTCCTGCTGGCCAGTCTTCACAATGGAGATTTCAGTAACCTGGATAAAGCTATGGATGATCAGATCTACCAGCCCCTGCGCAAGCAGTTTATACCTGGATTTGATCAGGTAATGAATGCTGCCAAAAGTCATGGAGCTGTGGGAACTGCTTTGAGTGGAGCCGGACCTTCAATCTTAGCTTTTTGTCCAGCCAGTGAGCAGGAGCGAGTAGCTCAAGCCATGCAGGAAGCCTTCCGCCATGCGGAAGTAAACAGCCGGGCATATAATCTACAGGTAGATAATAAGGGAGCCGAGATCCTAACAATATAAAGTGTAAATTAACTAGGGAGTGAGAATTTTGGGGTTAATAGTGGCAAAGTTCGGAGGAAGTTCGGTTGCGTCGATGGAGCGCATCAGGAATGTGGCAGAACGGGTCAAACGTATGAAAGACAACGGTAAAGACATCGTCGTGGTTGTTTCCGCCATGGGAGACACTACCGATGACCTTATAGAACTGGCCAAACAAACAGGGCCTGAGCTTAGCTGCCGGGAAATGGATATGCTTCTGGCTACTGGTGAACAGCAATCAGCAGCACTACTGGCTTTAACCTTAAACAATATGAATTGCAAGGCGGTGTCATTGACTGGTTGGCAGGCAGGGGTGCGAAGCGATGCCAACTACAGCAAGTCTCGCATTACCAATATAGAGCCCCAGCGCATTCGCCAGGAATTGGAGCAGGGCAATGTAGTAGTAGTAGCAGGGTTCCAGGGTATATCCCCGGAAGGCGATATCACCACTCTGGGCCGGGGCGGCTCTGATACCAGTGCCGTAGCATTGGCAGCGGCTTTAGAGGCAGAACGCTGTATGATTTTCACCGATGTAAAGGGTGTTTTTACTGCCGACCCCCGCATTGTACCAGAAGCTAGCCAGCTGCCATTTATTTCTTACGACGAGATGCTAGAACTGGCAAGTTTGGGAGCAGTGGTTATGCAGCCGCGGGCCGTTGAGTATGCTATGCTCTATGGAGTGGATGTGGAAGTATTAAGTAGTTTTGACGATCACCCCGGGACCATTATTACGGAGGTTGGAAATATGGAGAGACAGAGAATTGTTACTGGAGTTGCCCATGATTTAAACTGTACCCGTTTTGCTATTTTTGACGTACCTGACAAGCCCGGTATTGCTAAAACCCTGTTTAGAGGTCTGGCCGACGCCGGGATAAATGTTGACATGGTTATTCAAAGTGCCATGCGGGACAACCGCAACGATATTGCTTTTACCATCGAGGAAAATGACCTACATAAGGCAGTTCCAGTAGTAGAGAAGTTGGTGAAAGATATCGGAGCTTCCGGCATGTTTTACGGGAATAATGTAGGCAAAGTGTCCATAGTAGGTGCCGGCATGCAGAGCAATCCCGGTGTTGCAGCCGATATGTTTGAAGCCCTAGCTGATGCCAATATCAATATTCATATGATTAGCACTTCAGAAATCAAAATATCCTGTGTGATCGATGAAGACCGGATCCAGGAAGCCGTTCAAGCCCTGCATAAGAAATTCGCTTTAGACCATATTGAATAATAACCTGCTGGTTATTGCAGAATGGCAGGGTTGACGGCCATTCTGTAACAACACTGTTCACCTAAACGGTAGCGGAAGCTTTAGCTTTCGTATATGTGAGCAGCCTTCCGATGGGAGGCTAAAGCCTCCCCTACATCTAAGAGGGTGTTTTAATTCATCATGACCTGTTCAACAGGTGATAATTGCAGTAAGGCAGCATAGGGCAGGTAAAGAATTGAACAAAATATATTTGAGAGGTGACAGGAATTGAAGTATGTTCACACTAACATTATTGCCCGCGATTGGAGAAGCTTAGCCCAGTTCTATATCGATGTTTTTGACTGCCAGGTAGCACCTCCAGAAAGGGATCTGCATGGCTCCTGGGCTGACCAGTTAACCGGGATAAACAATGTTCGCATCCGCGGAGCCCACTTACGACTGCCCGGTTATACCGATGGCCCTACCCTGGAAATATTCCAATATGAACCCAAGGCGGAAGGTGAACATGAACCTGCGGTAAACCGACCTGGCTACTCGCACCTGGCGTTTGAAGTGGATTCGGTGGAGGCGGTGTTAGAAAAGCTGCTGCAGCATGGAGGCCAGAAGGTAGGAGAATTGATTAATAACCAGGTGCCGGGAGTAGGCACGCTTACCGCTATATACACCCGGGATCCAGAAGGAAATATTATTGAGATTATGCACTGGGACCGGTAGTAGGCAGAAGAATTCGTACTTTGCTGGGCCCACGGAAACGTGGAAAAGCCTGGCTGGCACAAGCCAAGGCTTGACGAAACCAGTGTTTCGATATAAAATAATCTTTGCGTCGGGGTGTAGCTCAGTTTGGTATGAGCGCTACGTTGGGGACGTAGAGGCCGCTGGTTCAAATCCAGTCACTCCGACCATTTTTATACTCAATTTTAGGCACGTTTTAAGCCCAGCACTATTGCTGGGCTTTTGGCTCTGGTCAGGTAGGTTTTGGACCGTTTTAGCAACTTTTTAATGCGTGAGTCGACCGCTCAATCTGGCAGTATTCGGAAGTACACGGGAAAAAACCGTTAATTCTACATTTAAACTTATTGCTTAATATCACTTTGTTTCATTTGCGGATTTTTGACCAAACTGCAAATTTGGGTATTATTTGAATAAGCAAGTACATATCCAAGCTTCATATCTTTATACCAAAGATCTATTGCGATATCAATACTAGGATTAATTGCCTGAATTTCAGCACCAAACTTCTTTACTAATGCTTCTTTGGTACTTAAATCCATACTATTCCAATATTTAAAAAAGTCACTTTCGCTCAGGTTACCGTTATATGTAGCCTTACAGGATAAATCACCACCACTTTGATGAAATATTTTTTGGCCAACAGAAAAC
The DNA here is from genome assembly GCA_029550685.1 of Bacillota bacterium. Lineage (GTDB taxonomy): Bacteria > Bacillota > Syntrophomonadia > Syntrophomonadales > Syntrophomonadaceae > DTU018. The sequence goes on along the minus strand of JAKPGY010000220.1, from coordinate 7,974 downwards.
ATATTTTTAAAAGATTGATATTGTTCAGAAGTTATCTTATCTGAATCCTGTTTTGTTTCCGTTTTTGGTAATTGGGTATCAAGGGTATTTTCATTTTTTTGACTACTAATTCTTACTTCTTGTTTAACTCCATCCCACTCAACTGTTGCTCCAAGTGGTTCAGCCACATATCTGGCAGGCACCAAAACTCTACCACCGATGTTTTGTGGAGGAACATCACATTTTATTTCCTGACCATTTATGATCAATTTAATTGGTTGAGAGGCAAAGGCCATCGCAGAAAAAGAAATAATTAATCCAATACATAGACCAAAAAGTAACCCTTTAGTAAATTTCCCCAATTTGTTACTCCTTTCTATTGTTAGATATAACCATTATATATGAATAATGTGCAATTACAAGATAATGCCTTACATTAGGAGTATTTCTTTTTGGGACGCTTAATTTAACCTATGTTACCGAACAATTTAATAAAATTTACAAAGTAAATCAGTTATTAAAGGAATCCCCTCAACTCTCTTCTGAAGACTAATTGCTGAAACCATGCAAGAAATGCTGGAAGCCGAGATGGACGCCAACCTGGGTCATGAGATATGACCTCATTAAGGCAAGAAGTTCTCATTTAAGAGTAAGGTAAGAAATGATTAATTACTGTTGCTGATATTGTTGATGATCTCATGATAGCGCTTGGTGGCCAACTCACTTGGTTTTCCTTTGTGACAAAAGGACAACTTGGCCAGTTTTGGAACCACGCGCTCCACCACGATCTGCCCATTGGCCATTTTGGATTCCAGTGCCGTTAAAGCTTCTAAGAAACGTTCATCTTGTTTAGCCCGGTTATAAAAGGATAAAACGTAGACGTAATAAAAAAGGTTGTAATTACGGAAGGGATATTCAACCTGCATGAACAATGTGCCTATTCCATAATGACAGGGCCCGATAGGCTTCTTGATGGTCCAATGTTCCAGTAAAAAATCCACCGCCTTGTCCAGGGCTGGCTCGCGGTTAAGATAATCGGTAAAGCGAAAGGCATTAAGGGCTTTGAGGGTTGGTAAGGGATTTGAAAACTCTGTCTCGGGGCCCCGGCCAAAGCTGAACTTGTTGCAGCGCCAACCTCCGTCGGAATGCTGGATATCCAAAAGATGTTCGAAGGTTTTCTGCAGTCTGGCATCGTCCGCATAGCCCATGCAGCAAAGTACTTCGGCTGCGCTCACAGTATGGCACGGGTAAATAGCACCTTGGGGTGACAGTTTGAAACGCCCATCTTCTCTCCAGGTGCTGAGAATCAATTCGGCACACTCCTTGAGCAAGGGGTCAGTGGGTTCCATTCCCAATTCCAACAACATCCCAACGCTTTCCAAGGTAGAGAACGGGGCACCCTTTTGCAGACGCTTATCAGGAGTAGCCCACAGGTCAGCCCCATTATCGTATCTATGGGACAATATTGCTTCAATATCAGATGAATACTGTTTATCTACCACCAATGCATAACCCGCCTATCGTATTATGTCACTATAATTGTAAAGTGAACGGTTCTTAAAACACAATAAATGATTCTTTTATAGATAAGCATTCTTTCCGGGCACACTATTAGCGGACAACGATAGGTTCATAGGGTGATCGGTGTGGAAAGGATATGGAGAATAAACTGGCTTTGGTTAGCCGGTCTGGCAGCCTTGTTTGTAATGGCTGGACTATACATGTATCGGTATATAGATGATACAGAAGCGGCCAAAACGGTGTTTTTGGCCAAGAATATGGGCGGGGGAAATCTAATAACCCAGGTAGATACCAGGGGAGAGAGAATAATCGCTTTAACTTTTGATGATGGGCCTGATCCTCGCTTTACCCCTGATGTTTTAGATATTTTGGCTAAGAAAGAGGTGAAAGCCACCTTTTTTGTTATTGGGGAATCAGCAGAAAGGTTTCCCGGATTGGTTGAACAAGCGATACTGGAAGGCCACGAGATAGAGAATCATACCTACTCTCATCCGGAACTGGATCAGAGGGAGCCGGTCTCCTTCTATGAGGAACTAATTCGCTGCGAAAGGGTAATTCACCGGGTGACAGGAAGGAGTCCCAGCTATTTTCGGCCTCCCAAGCGGCTGTACAACAATGAAGTAGTAAAGACTGCCCAACTCAATGGCTACCAGGTGGTTCTGTGGACGGTGGCAATGGAAAACAAAAACGACCGCACGGTTAAAGATGTGGTTAAACGGGTTATGAAAAAGGTGAAACCTGGAGCCATTATTCTGGCCCATGATGGGACATTGAACCGGAGTCTGACCATACGGGCTCTGCCGGTCTTGATCGATGAACTTCATAAACAGGGGTATCGCCTGGTAACACTGAAGGAACTGATGGCTTATCAAGGGGACTGATTTTAGAGAATAAGATCAGCGGTTACTGGAAAATGGTCGGAGGCATCGGTATTCGTTATATAGTGCTGGCGAACATGTATCTGGGAATTAACAAAAATGTAGTCAAGGCGCGCTACCGGGTGTGGGGATGAAAAGGTATTGATAGGTCCGCCGCAGTTAAAGTCAAAACAATCGGTGAGATGCTGGGTAACCAGCCGAATTTCCGGCTGGTTACTGACGGCATTAAAATCACCTGCCAGAATGGCTGGGCCAGGGAAGCTAAGTACATTGGGCAGGACCTGCTGCTGAAGATGCAGCAGTCTCAGTTCCTGGTTCAATCCCAGATGCAGGGCAAAGAATCCCAGGATATGGTTAGCCACCTTGATCTGAACTTGCAGGCAGCAGCGATCTTCCCCGGGGTCGGGCAGGGGAATGGTTTCAAATGCTGCTATGGGAAAGCGGCTTAAGACCGCATTGCCATATGCGCCTCCGCGATAGTGCTTGGCTGCACCGAATACATATCCCATTTCCAGCCGCCGGGCTAATTCAGCGGCCTGTTTTTTTCCTCCGCTGCGCGGGCGGTTCATGTCCACTTCCTGCAAAGCTATTATATCCGCATCCAAGCGGGCCAGCACTTCAGCAATTCCATCCATACTGGGATTATCATATGCATCGGTACCGTGATGGATGTTGTAGCTGACAACTCGCAGGTATTGGGACATGATTAATACCTCAGGAAATGATACTTAAACATAATTATGCGGCACAAAGTGAAATGTATTACCTGATTTAGGCCTTAGCTTTCTCACCGGTGAGTAAACTCATGATTTCTTCGGCATCAGGCAAATGGTTGGGGTTGATCATCAAAGCGGGTATGCCGGCTGCCTGCAGGGATTGCCGTACAAATCTATCCCCGCGAAATTTGCGCTTTCCGTCTACGCTGGGGGGTTCAACCTGCAGGACCAGAACCGGGGTCAGGTCTGGGGTCTGGCAGATTAACAAGTCAACACTTTTTTCCTTAACTCGCTGGGCATGCTCCTGACGGTTGTTAGCATCAGCAGATAGCTGAATAATGTCTGCCAGGCGCACCTTGGGGAGTACAATATAAGGAGCATTGCCGATGCTGTCCACAACCGCCTGGTAAACCATTATCTCGCGGGCGTTTAATAGCTGGTCACGTTTGCGGTAAGGCAGGTTGTTAATATCAACCCAGTTCTCGCTTAAATCAATAATCTCCCCGCCCTTGGGTTTGGTCTGCTTGTTTACCTTAATTTGTTCACGAATGATATCGTACACTAACTTGGCTGCTAATATTAATACTATGGCTACTACCAGCTGCGCCATCTGCATCCTCCTCATAGACCGATTCAAAGCCTTCCCCTATACATAATAAACTAAGGAAGCAGTCTTTTCAAAGCTTGGTTGGGTCAAATCAGACTCTGATAAGATCTTTCCTAAACAGCAGCTTTTAGGTAGAATTAATTGATACGAATAGTTGTAATGTTAAGGAGGTTAGCCCGATGTTGTACTTCAGCAGCCGGGGTAAAACTGATCCAGTGAGTGCTGCTCAGGCGATAACCATGGGCATAGCTGCTGACGGGGGTCTTTTTGTTCCCGAGATACTGCCCCGCCTTAATGAAGAAGACTGGCTGCAGCTGCAGAAGAGTAATTACCAGCAAAGAGCCGCGCACATACTGCGGCCGTTTCTACCTGAGTTTACCCAAGATGAGTTGAATAAATGTGTGAATGCTGCCTATCATAGTAAGCGGTTTGATGATCCCCAGATTGCTCCTTTGGTTAAACTGCATGACCAAGTTTTCATACAGGAATTGTGGCATGGACCCACCTGTGCCTTCAAAGATATGGCTCTCCAGATGCTGCCTCATTTGCTTACCCTGAGTATGGCCAAAACAGAGGAAGCCGGCGATATAGTTATTCTGGTGGCTACTTCCGGAGATACCGGAAAAGCTGCCCTGGAGGGTTTTAAGGATGTTGACCGCACCCGCATCATCGTCTTTTATCCTGACGAAGGAGTGAGCGAGGTGCAAAAAAGGCAGATGGTTACCCAGGAAGGCAGCAATGTTTTTGTAGCTGCGGTAGCCGGCAATTTTGATGATGCCCAAAGCGGAGTCAAGCGTATCTTTGGCAATCCTTCCTTTAATAATCATCTGGCCGATCACGGTTTGAAACTGTCATCGGCCAACTCCATAAACTGGGGCCGTCTGGTTCCCCAGATAGTATACTATGTATCCGCTTATGTGGATTTGCTAGGTCAGGGAGTTGTGGAAGCAGGACAACCAGTGAACTTCGTGGTGCCCACCGGCAACTTTGGCAACATACTTGGCGCCTATTATGCTGGTATGATGGGTGTTCCCATAAATAGGCTCATATGTGCTTCCAATGCCAACAATGTACTGACTGACTTTATCCGCACCGGGATCTACGATCGCAACCGGCGGTTTGAAAAGACCTTATCACCTTCTATGGATATATTGATATCTTCCAACCTGGAACGCCTTTTATTTGAAATCACCGGACACGACGCAGGGAAAGTTTCGGTTTGGATGGAGCAGTTGAAAAACCAGGGACGTTATGAAATAGATCCAGAAACTAAAAATAAAGTACAGAGTATTTTCTGGGCTGACTATTGCAATGATGACCAGACTCTGATGACCATTCGCGCAGTTTGGGAAGAGTGGCGCTATCTTCTGGACACTCATACAGCCGTTGCGGTTCAGGTTTACCAAAACTACCAGAAGGAGACCGCCGATAGTACACCCACGGCGATAATGTCCACTGCCAGTCCCTTTAAATTTGGCAGCAGCGTGGCCCAGGCATTATTCAGCCCTGAATTGATCCAGGGTAAGGATGAGTTCACCCTGCTAAACATGCTTTCCACGGCCACCGGTATTCAGATTCCTAAAGGCATTGAGGGTCTTGAAAACCGGGAGATCAGACATAAAACTCGTACCAAGGCTGAGGACATGGAACAAACCGTACTGGATTTCCTCCAGTTATAGAAAAAGGACCGGATATCAAGCCGGTCCTTAACTTTTAATCTCTATCCTTTTATAAAATATCTCATCAACTGGTGACCCTCAGCAATGAATATCCCCTGGCGAGCGGCTACCTCATCATATTTTTGAGGACCAGATTGACTAGGATGCTTACTGTCAAACAGCAAGTAGGGAACCGGGTCACTGCTATGAGTGCGAATGCGCAAAGGAGTAGGGTGATCTGGCATAACTAGTACTCTAATATGCTCAAAACTCGCCAGATCTTCACAAAGTGGGCCAATTACTTGCTGGTCAATTTGCTCGATGCTCCAGATTTTAGTCTCCAAATTGCCTTGATGTCCTGCTTCATCGGGTGATTCGATGTGGACATAAACAAAGTCATCCCCATGATGCAAGCACTGCAGGGCCGCATCGATTTTTCCTGCAAAATTAGTCACAACCGCTCCGGTAGCACCTTCCACCGTTACCGGTTTCAAACCTGCACAGATACCCAAGCCTTTTACCAAATCAACAGCGGCCACTACCGATCCGGACAGCCCATACAATTCTTGAAAAGTGGGCAGAGAAGGCCGCACACCTTCTCCCCACAGCCAGATAGAAGTGGCGGGAGGATGGCCTTCCCTTTTGCGTTGCTGGTTTACAGGATGATCACGTAAAATGCCTTGGCTTTTCATCATGAGTTCCAGCAGAAGAGCCCCTTGGTTGCCACTGGGTAGATAAGCTGTTACAGGCTGGCCGATGATATCATGGGGAGGAGTCAGCTGCAGATCACTGCCGCGGCCGTTTCGCCATACCAGAAGGTGGCGATAGCTGATACCCGGATAAAACTGAAAGGTTGCGCTCCCCAGTTCCTCAGCTATTGATTTCATCAGTTCATGACTCTCAGCTGTGCTGATTTCACCGGAGCTGTAATCTATCATGGTCCTATCAGCGTAGTTTTCTTCCTCTGATAAGGTAACTAGATTGCAGCGGATAGCCAGATCATTATCACTCAGCTCGACCCCCATACTGACCGCTTCCAAAGGAGAGCGCCCGGTATAATACTCTGCCGGGTTATACCCCAGGACACTCAGGTTAGCAACATCGCTGCCCGGAGGATAATCTGCCGGAATAGTGTTCACTTGACCGATATGAGCGGTTCGAGCCAGCTTGTCCAAATTAGGAGTTGAGGCAGCCTGCAAAGGGGTTAATCCTTTTAATTGGGCCTGCGGTTCATCAGCCATACCATCAGCCAGGATCACCAGATACTTCATCTATCAAATTCACTCCTGTAATATGCATTATCAGTATCAAGTATACCATCAGATTGCTACTTCCGGTTATTTTTCATGTTCAAGGTCCAGATTTAGCTAGCATGGCATGATTAGGAAGATGGAGTGGCGTTGGCCCAGGAGTGCTGAAAGAAAGGGTTTAAGTCAGCTGAATGTTTAAATCTAAATCAGGTAATTGATAGCAGCCTGGGGGAATAGTCTATTAATTTCTTCTCTAAAGAATGCCTTCATTTCCTCCAGCAGTTCTCCGGTGTAAACATACTTTCCGTAACCAAACTGACCGTATTTGTATTTCCGGTCAGTGGTTTCGTCCATAGGCAAATCAGTGTGGGGGAAAACGTCCAGAATATTACTGCGTGCGCGAGTAGTAAAGCGATGGGATATGACTTCAAAAGCGAAGTCCATTTTCGGTGAGTAATCCAAATGATCAGCCAGTTGATGTAAAAGATCACTGTAATCCTGCTGCCAGCCTGGGGTAAGGATTACCGGAGCTATGATGACCCCACTGGGATAACCGGCTGCAATAACGCGGCTTAATGCCTGCAAACGCTGCTGAAGGCTGGGGGTGCGATGTTCATAGCTGCGGATTACTCTATCAGAGTTAATGCTGTAGCGTATCCGGGTGTGACCTCGGTGATTCAGCTTTAAGAATGAATCCACGTAAGCAAACTTGGTCACGAACCGCAAACGGCCGTATTCCTGTTCAGCAAAAAACGCTATAGCCCGGGTCAGGGACCCAGAGTAGGGTTCCACTGATACCGGGTCAGAAGTAGCTGCCGCTTCGAACACGGTAATCTCAGGTTGACGTTGAGATATCAGCACTGCAGCTTGGTTCAATATTTCCTCTACATTTACATATATACGGGTATAGGGTTTTTTACCCAACTGTGTATTGAGATAGCAGTATTCACAGATTCCTTCGCATCCGGTTACCAGGGGCAGCTGGTAATGAGCCGATGGTTTGCAGGGAGCAAAATCCAGGGTCTTGCGGACTCCGACTACTAAAGTGCTTTTACCCTGAAAGAAGGCCTCACGAGGGGTATTGCCGGGGATGCCAGTTACCCGGTTATGGGAGCGCAGAAACTGTATCTCATAGCCATCATCCTGTATCCGCTGGTATATTCGCCTTCCCATAGGATAATCCAAAGCTTCTTTTTCAAAAAATACTCGCTTCAATTGTCCAGCTACCGCCATAAAAAATACCTCCTCAACCGGGCAAACCTTTTGTTCTTTTTACATAGTATGGCCGGGAGGGGTGTAAACCATTTCTTCTCTTTAATGGTTGACAAACTGGAGGAGGGCTGCTTAATATTTAAATATACCTAT
>JAKPGY010000218.1 GCA_029550685.1 Bacillota bacterium | reverse complement strand
ACCAGGTCTTTGACCTGGAGGATATCGGCCGGCTTTCGCGGGAGTACCTGGCCCGGATGGACGAGGGGTCTCCCGCCGCAAGCCCCGCGCGACCGCTCCGACCCGGAGTTTGAAGAGACCGCAGGGTGCGAGCGTGAGCACCGGCAGGAACGACGTTCCATGGGAACGGAGCGGGAGCACCGGGAGTTGCGCTTGAGGAATTCGAGACCCGGCTCCGGGCGCTGGAGCTGGCGGCTCTCGACGGTCAGCGCGGGGTCGTCGGCGGGGTCGTCGGCGGGGTGGTGGCGGTGATCGTGAGGGTGCCGGACGGGGTGAAGGCGGCCATTCTACCGTTCTCCCCTTGTTCAGTATGGCTTTGTACATCCGGAGTGAACGAAAGAACTTCTATCCACCAGAAAATCTTTGCAGTGGCCCCCATAAACTGAGATTATTTTCGATAGCCATATGTTCAGACCTGTGCAATTTAATTTAATGGAGAATAAGGTGAGATATTTTGATGAAATTAATATTTTGAGAGCTTTTGCAATTCTGGCCGTAATAAGCATCCATGTATCAGCATATTTCACGAAAATGGATACCATAAACGGGCTAGCGGCGCTATACATGTCGATCGATGTTTTCTCTCACTTTGCAGTCCCGCTCTTCATAGTTATCTCAGGTTTTGTCTTATATAACAAATATTCTGATGACATAGATATCAAAAGGTTCTATAACAAAAGACTGAAGTCCGTTCTTCCACAATATCTCATCTTCTCTACATTCTACCTGGCGGTTACATATATCGGCTCGATTGTTCTTGCTAAGCCTGTCAACCTTGACATCCCGCATATTATTTATCGGTACCTAACAGGAGGATGTTTTTACCACCTCTGGTTCTTTGTCTTGATCATTCAGTTGTATCTCCTTTATCCCGTAATATTACGACTGTATAATTACTGTGACGTACGAGGGAGAATATTAGAACTCCTCTTTACAGTTTTCCTCATAGGAGTTCTCTACAACGCATATCCTATCCCGGATATATTCATACTAGGTGCGTCTACCCAGATACTGGGAGTGGCCACCAAATTCATCGGATACGTGTTCTACCTGGTATTAGGGATGGCCATTCGGAGAAGGTACGATGAACTACTGCTGAGATCTGTGCCTAAAACATCACCGTATTATGCATCAATCCCCCTGCTCTGTTGCACGATTATTGGCATTTTCGACTGCGCTCAAGGGTACTTTAACCTCGATACAACGCAGATCCTGCCCATGATAGGAAGTTACTGGCGTTGGCTTACTGCTATGATAAATCCGCTATATTACGTGGTTATCTTTGCCCTCTGCTCCTACATCTCCCTGAATATTGTATCCAGCAGATCAGCCACACTCAAATTGCTGGAGAAAATTGGTGCATACTCTTTTGGGATTTACCTAGTTCATGCATTCATACTGTATGTCCTTGTTCTGGTATTCCAGCGGTTTGGATTTGATTGGAATAACTGGCTGTTCTATCCCCTGGTGTGCATTATAACTCTCACTCTTAGTTATCTCTCCGTGAAGATTCTGCAAAAACTCCCCTATAGTGAGTATCTGATTGGTAGCACCAGGTAGGGATCATCCTGCGAAACTTCCACTAGGAGGATCCACCGGGACTCCCGGGGTAACAAGGGCCAACTCAGGATCCAGCCCGTGTGTAGGCGGCGGTCATCTCGTCTGTGCCTAATTGATGATCAAGTCCCAGATCACCCCGTCCATCCAAGTACAGCCCAAACTCCCGGAAAATTTAGGCGCATCATTGCACCAATTTTACGATAAATCCCTTTTCTCCCGGAAATGCCCCTGTAACACTATTAGAATCGAAAGATCGAATGAATTGCAGCGCCTAAAAATGTATAGGCACATTATACCTTAGCAACCTGAGCATAAAAGAGGGAGATGAAGCGAATAGTGGTGAAAGGAGCCACTACCGTGAGAATAGTCTGCCCCGTGCGCCTAAAAAGTGCGGGAGTT
>JAKPGY010000217.1 GCA_029550685.1 Bacillota bacterium | reverse complement strand
GCGAATGACGGCGAAAGAGAAATGGGAACTGAGAGCAAAGAGATTAGAACTAAGCATGGAGGCAATCTGCATCACAGCAGACCCAGACTATGAGGCCAAGGTGGCCGCGATCGATGCGGAGATAGAAAGAATCACGGAGATTTTAGAAGGAGGTGACAGTATGATATTTAAATGCAAAGAATGCGGCAAAGAGTTTAAGGGAGAAGATTGTTTTAGCCAGTTTTTTTCAGAGCCGACCAAAGAGCCAGCCACAGGAGTATGTGAGGAGTGCACCAAAAAGATGTTAGAAGAAGTCGAAAGGCAGGGCATTGGTAAAGATGAACTGGAAGCCGAGATCGAGAAAGAAACGAGAGACTGCATACTATAAAACCTACCGGGGCTTATGCCCCGGTTTTGGAGGTCGCCCATATGAAAATATATTTTGAGTTAGAACTTAGAGGGGACGACGTCCGACAGCTGGGCAAAATGTACTCTTACCTCGGCAACGAAGTTATGCCAGGATTAGGCACTGCCCTCTTTAAAATACCGCCCTCCGCGTGGGTGGCTGAGATAACCGGCCTAGATCAAAAATACAAATATAAACGCAATTTCCTACCATATAAAAAAGACTACTCGCGGTCTAATTCTGTCGGGAGTCGTGGAGTGTACGCCTGTTACATTTTGGAATCAGGTAAACTCTATGACGTTAAGGATTTCAAAAATCGTTATTACTGCACTGTGGACAAATACGGGAATGTGATCAAACTTACGGAAAGCGAGGTGAAAGAATGTCTAAAAAGTATTTAGATATTGATGTATTAACCGCAGCCCAGGAACGGATAACCTGGACTTTTGATACTTTTACGAAAATCTATATCAGCTTTTCTGGTGGTAAGGACTCAACTGTAATGCTCCATTTGGTGATGGACGAAGCTATTAAGCGAAACCGTAAGATAGGGGTTCTATTTGTTGATCTGGAAGCTCAATACAAGATTACTATAGAGCATATCCAAGAAATGTTTGATTTGTATTGTGATCACATAGAACCTTACTGGGTATGCCTCCCGATCGCCTTGCGCAACGCCGTCAGTCAATTTGAGCCTAAGTGGACTTGCTGGGGGGACGGAGTTGACTGGGTGCGTAAACCGCCAAAGATTGCAATTACTGATCGTGATTATTTCCCGTTTTTCCACTACGACATGGAGTTTGAGGAGTTTGTGCCCGCCTTTGGCAAGTGGTATGGCGGAGACCAATTAACAGCCTGTTTTGTGGGCATCCGGGCCGATGAGAGCCTTAACCGGTATCGTACCATCGTTAGAGACAAGAGCCGGTACGAGGATAAGGGCTTTACTACCTGGTGCGGTGGCGGGTTATATAACGTGTACCCTATCTATGACTGGCGCACGGAGGACATATGGACATATAATAGTAAATTCAATAAGCCTTATAATAGGCTCTATGATTTAATGCACCAGGCCGGATTGTCTATCCATCAGATGCGTATCTGCCAGCCATACGGTGACGATCAACGGAAGGGATTATGGCTCTACCAGATAATTGAGCCGGAGACCTGGGGCAAAGTAGTAGCCCGGGTAAACGGAGCCAATCAGGGAGCATTGTACGCCAAGGACCCCGGCAATATATTAGGCAACCTCAAGATAACATTACCGGAGGGTCACACCTGGGAATCATTCGCAAAGCTTATACTAGCTAGTATGCCGGATAAGAGCCGAATTCATTTTGAAAATAAAATAGCAGTGTTTTTGAAGTGGTATCAAGATAGAGGCTATCCTAACGGGATACCTGATTATGCAGACCCCAAGGATGAAGCGGCCAAAAGAGTACCTTCTTGGCGACGTATTTGCAAGACCTTGCTCCGTAATGACTATTGGTGTAAGGGGTTGTCCTTTACCCAAACGAAAAGCGAATCATATGACAAATATCTACAGGTAATGAAAAGGAGGCGAGCTAAGTGGGGTTTATAGAATTAGTGGAACAGTTAATGACAGAACTAAGCCACATGCCCGAGGAGCAAAAAATCAATGCTTTAAACGCCATAAAATTAAGACTCCATGAGGTTAGCCCATTCCGGGCTGAACCGGTTGATTGTGTGATTTGGGTGCCATGCGAGCAAGTGCAGGCTAACGATTATAACCCAAATGCGGTAGCCCCGCCTGAGATGAAACTGTTGCAGCACTCGATTAGGGTGGATGGCTACACCCAGCCTATAGTGGGCTATTTTGATGATGAGGAACATGTCTTTGAGGTTGTTGACGGGTTCCACCGTAACAGGGTGGGAAAGGAATGCGCGGACATCAAGGAGAGGGTAAAAGGCTACCTGCCGGTTACAATTATCAACCAGGATCGCCGGGACAGGTCAGACCGGATATCAGCAACTATTCGGCATAACCGGGCGAGGGGCAAACACGCAGTAACGGCTATGAGCGACATAGTCCTAGAGCTGTCACGGCGCAATTGGAGTGATAAAAAGATTGCGAAAGAATTAGGCATGGAGCCCGATGAGGTCTTGAGACTGAAGCAAATAACCGGCCTAGCTGAGTTATTTGCAGACCGGGATTTTTCAATGGCATGGGAGGGATAGAAGTGAAACAAGTAGGCCGCCCCGCCCTAGGCGATGATAAGCGTAAGCCCCGGAGCGTTAAACTGTCTGACAAGGAGTGGCTGGAGATCCAACGTCGGGCAAAAGAGGCTGGGATCAGCGCAAGTGAGTACATCCGTCAAAAGGCATTAGCCGGGGTTTAAACCCCGGCCTTTGTTACTTAAAATATCCTATTATCTTATCCTTGATAGCTTCAACCCCAAACTTAGCAGTAATAATACCCGTAACAATAACAAATACTGGCATATATTGAGCATCTAGGTAAGCCAGCCCTGCAATTATAAGCAGACTACCCACATAGGGCAGTATCGCGGTCTGTAGGAAT
>JAKPGY010000215.1 GCA_029550685.1 Bacillota bacterium | reverse complement strand
AGCGTTTGTTTGCGATAAAACACTAATACCACCTTTTGCTGTAATTGTATAGGTGCTATCGCCTCCATTTTCGCCTCCATTTTCGCCTCCATTTTCACCTCCATTTTCGCCTCCATTTTCACCTGGTACTTTTTCTACAGTCACTGTGCCAGACTGTACCTCAACGGTAAACGTATATGTTACAGGATCTCCACTGTCTTCATCTTTAACAACTTCAGCTGTTTCGAGTTTATCAACAGCAGTAGGAGTAATTGAAGTGTATGTCTTACCATCTGCACTGACTGCAACTATATTACCTTCATCGTCAGCCAAGCCATACTTTGCAACTACTACAACGGGATTTCCTTCTGTATCTGTACCCCCATCAACATCAACTGCCGCAAAGCTGACAACTGTATAAGTTTTTCCAGCTTCAAGCGACCCTAGTTTTTTTCCCTCAATAACATCTTCAAAAGCCACTTTAAGGGTTTCTGCCCTCATGTCATTAATGGCTAGGTCAACGTTTTGACCTTCGTTAGCACCAATGTGGAACTTTGCTGTGAATTTGCCACCTAAGAGGTTTTGAGTGTTAAACTCAGTGGTATCAGCAATTCGTGTAATTTCTGAAGCAAGCTGATCGATTTCCTTTTGGATTTCAAGTCTGTCAACTTCGGTATTGGTATCAGTAGCAGACTGGGTAGCCAGCTCCCGCATTCTTTGCAGAATTGCATGGGTTTCGTTGAGCGCACCCTCCGCAGTTTGGATCAAGCTGATGCCGTCTTGAGCGTTTCTCTGGGCCTGCTTCAAACCACGGATTTGACCTCTCATTTTTTCAGAGATTGCAAGACCAGCAGCATCGTCACCAGCACGGTTGATTCTCATACCGCTGGAGAGTCTCTCCATGGACTTGCTACTGTTGGTTTGATTCATACCCAACTGGCGGTGGGTGTTCATGGCCATCAAGTTGTGGTTAATAATCATTATCCATTCCTCCTTGAATTTCTATGTCCCGCTTCCTTGCGGAACAATTTCTTTTTAGGTCTTTCCAAACATTCACTACGGGAAACTCGGGCATCCCCCCCTTGATATGATCTATAGATATACAGATATCTCTAGATTAATTATCGTTACTAATTATATTTTACTGAAGTCTTTTTAGGAATAAATTTGTCTGTTTTGGCTCTATATTTGGTTTTATCGTTGTTTTTCTGCCTCTAATGGCCTATTGGTTTAATTGGCAATAAAGTAGGACTAGCCGATATTACTGCAAAAGAGATTAGTGCAAGCGGGGACGGTTCTTTCTGTCATTTCAGGCTGGCTGTATTACCAACTGCCACCTTATACAAATGACAGAAAGAACCGTCCCCGCTTGCACTCTGGGTTTATTATCTGGACATGCTACCTAGCTGGGCGGTTAGCCAATCGCTTTGGCTTTGCATTCGCTGCAGGGCTGACTCCATGGCGGTGAACTGTGCCCAGTAGCGTTGTTCCACCCTGAGCAGGTGGTCTTCCATCTGTTGGATGCGGTCATTGACGTCGTCTATCTCTTTTCCTAGAAAACTCTGGTCAACCAGGCTACTAGCCGAACCGGCTTTCTCGGTGATCGACTTCATGCTATTACTGAGAGTGGAGTGTAAGCGGGTAGCTATACCATCGCTGCCGTCTGTCTCCTGGGTAGCGGTAAAGAGTTTGATCACTCCATCCATATCTTCGGTCAGGGCACTGCGCAATTTTTCTTCATTGATATGCAGTTTACCCTGGTCATACCAAGCCAAAGTGGTAATGCCGATGGAACTTAGCGTTCGATATTTGCCTTCCCCATCTATGGCACTGGAAGCAGTCATCCGGATATTGCTGTATATGCCGCTTAAGAGGGTATCGCCGCTAAGCAAGCCGCTTCGGGCCCTTTCCTCCCATTTTTCTATATCGGATTCTTTCATATCTGCTTTTTGTTCATCAGTAAGAGGAGGATAATCCCGATATCTTTTCTCGGTTAACTTCCCGTTGATCTTCTCCATTACCGAATTGTAGTTTTCAACGAAGGCCTTGATCTTGTCCACAATAGCATCCAGGTCACTTTCCACCGCCAAGTTGACGGTAGCACCCGGATCAGCCTTTTTGAGATTGAAATTTATATTGTTGAAAGTAAATTGGTTGGAGGCAAACTCGATATCCATGCCTCCGTTAAATGTGATGATGGCATTTTGTCCGGAGCCGGAAGAAACATTCTGTAAAAACGACACATCGCTGAATTGACTATCCGTTATATTTATGGCGGCTTCGCTGCCTGTGTTAGTGCTCATAAGATAAAACAGATTTTTGTCGGTATCGTAGGTAGCCTTAACATTGGTCTGATCAGCGACTTCATTTATTTTGGCAGCTATAACAGCCACGCTGTCACCTGCACTGAGTGATATCTGCACCCCATTTAGCTTAAAACTGCCCCCGGCAACTAATTTGTCATCCACAATGCCGGTATCACTGGTATAATTGGACTCCTGAGTGATTCCGCTGGCCAGCTGCTTGACAACTATCTCGAATCTACCTTCCACGGCATTGGCGTTGGCAGTAGCCTGTAGTAAGGTTTCATCTGAGGAAGTGGTCTTCTTGCCCAGAAAAGAGCCTTGTAGCCGCAGGTCAAAAGCCGAATTGCGCAGAGCCAGGAGTTTGGTATTGATGTCCCGGTAATCATCCCGTTTCCATTCCAGGGTCTGTTTCTTCTGGGCATACCGATCCACTTTCATGCGTTCCACCTGCATGAGTTGCCTTACGATGCTTTCGGTATCCAGCCCACTGGCTATGCCGCCGAAGCGTATACCGCTTATTCCTGCCATTTTTATCACCTCTCCTTAGTTTTCAGTGGTGGACGGGGGGTTCTTTAGACGCTGATTTACGCAGATTTTTATGATTCTTTATGATTTTTTATTTTATTTGTCAGGGCTTTTTTCTTCTTAACAAATCTGCGTTAATCTGCGTCAAAATTAGAAGCCTTCGCAAGTCAGGGGACGGTCCTTCAACTTGCGCGATCCTTACGAGTTACGCCTCGTCTTTTTTATCAGCTTGCTTGCTTAGTTCAGTCAACTGGCGCAGTTTTAGTTGTAATCCTTCACTTTGCTGGGCTTGTTGGTTTTCGGCGGCAATCTGTTCAAACACCTCCTGGCGATGGACAGCTACCTCCCGAGGGGCATTAACACCGATGCGTACTGTATCACCCAGTATTTCAACTACGGTTATTTCTATATTATCTGCTACGATTATGCTCTGGCCTTTTTTGCGACTAAGAACTAACATAACTATTTCCCCTTTCCTACCGCACTTTGGCTATTAATAGCAGGGAAAATAGAATGCTTAGTAGTATAATCGGAAATTCTCGGGA
>JAKPGY010000181.1 GCA_029550685.1 Bacillota bacterium | reverse complement strand
ACACCATAGAGAGTAGCCAAAAAAGCCACGGCAATGGCTCCGCCGAGTTTATCCGGTTCAGATATACTGCTGAGCACATGTACCAATCCCATAACAGTACCTATAATACCCATGGTGGGAGCAAAGCCGCCCATGGTCATATAGATTTCACTGCCCACCTTTTGATTGTTTTCAAAAGCTTCAATCTCCATCTCCAGCATATTGCGGGTCAGTTCTGGATCAGTACCGTCGATAACCAGCTGCAGTCCCCGGGACATAAATTCATTATCAATTTCGCTCAGTTGGGCCTCCAGGCTCAGCAAGCCTTCCCGGCGGGCTTTGTCAGCGGTTTCCACCAGCTGGTCCACAGTGTTTAGATAATCAATTGTTTGATTGGTAAACACAAGTTTGGTAAAATAAGGAACCTTTTTAATATCTTCCAGGGGATAGCTAATTATAGTAGCTCCAAAGGTACCTCCGAACACTATCATGGCTGCAGTTCCCACCAGCAGCATACCGGCATGACCCCCCTCCAGGAGGAATCCTCCGATTAAGCCGACTAATCCAATAATCAAGCCAATAAGTGTCGCCAGGTCCATTTATTAATCCCCTTTCCCACAGCATTTCTTATACTTTTTGCCGCTGCCGCACGGGCACGGATCGTTGCGGCCTACTTTCTTCTCCACTCGGATAGGTTTCTTTTCTACTTCGTCGCCCTGATTTTCAAAGGTGCGGCGTTCTTCCCGCTGTTGTACCATTTTGACTCTGAAAATGTAGCGCACCACATCTTCTTTAATGCTGTAAACCATCGACTGAAAAGCATCATAAGCTTCGAACTTGTACTCAATCAGCGGATCCTTTTGGCCATAAGCCCGCAGCGAAATACCGTTACGCAACTGGTCCATGGCATCGATGTGATCCATCCATTTTTGGTCGATGATGTTTAACAACAATGCTTTTTCCAGTTCCCGCATGGTCTCAGCACCTAATTCAGCTTCTCGCGCTTCATAAAGCTGGTAAGTGCGTTCCCGCAGGAACTCTTTCATTTCATGCCGGGTCATGCCCTTTAGGTCATCAACAGTAAACTCCACCTGAGGCAAAATATTGCGTTCTATATAGGTTACAAGGCCAGGCAGATCCCAGTCATCGGAATATTTCACTTCGCCGGCAAAACTATCTACTACCTGATCAATGACATCATCTATCATACTGATAATGGTAGGTTTTAAGTCCTGATCATGGAGTACTTTGCGGCGCTCTCCGTATATTACTTCCCGCTGTTGGTTAATTACATCATCGTATTCCAAAACGTTTTTGCGGATGCTGAAGTTGCGGCCTTCCACTTTCTTCTGGGCATTCTCAATAGCCCGGGAGATCATCTTGTTCTCGATAGGCATATCGTCATTCATGCCCAGTTTGTCCATCAAACCTTCAATGTTGGCCGAGCCAAACAACCGCATCAAGTCATCTTCCAAAGAAACATAAAAACGTGATTCACCTGGGTCGCCCTGACGACCGGAGCGGCCGCGCAGCTGGTTATCAATGCGCCGCGCCTCATGACGTTCCGTGCCTAATACATATAATCCGCCCAGGGCAGCTACGCCTTCACCCAGTACTATGTCTGTACCACGTCCTGCCATGTTGGTGGCAATGGTAACCGTTCCCCGCTGCCCGGCTTGAGCAATGATCTGAGCTTCCTTTTCATGATACTTGGCATTCAGAACCTGGTGAGGGATTCCTCTTTTTTTCAACATACTGCTTAGCAGTTCTGACTTTTCTATAGAAATCGTACCTACCAGAACCGGTTGCCCGGAGCGGTGACGTTCCACAATGTCTTCCACCACAGCCTTAAATTTGCCCATTTCCGTACGGTATACGACGTCCGGGTGATCCGCGCGAATCATCGGCATATTGGTAGGGATAACCACCACATCCATGCCGTAGATCTTGCGGAATTCCTCTTCTTCCGTCTTGGCGGTACCGGTCATACCAGCCAACTTCTTGTACATACGGAAGTAGTTTTGGAAGGTAATGGTGGCCAAAGTCTGGGATTCCTTCTCGATTTTAACCCCTTCCTTGGCCTCGATAGCCTGATGCAAACCGTCACTGTAGCGGCGCCCGAACATCAGACGTCCGGTAAACTCATCCACAATAATTACCTGATCGTCCTTGACCACGTAATCACGGTCCCTTTTCATCAGGCAATGAGCTCGTAAGCCCTGGTTTACATGATGGGCAATTTCCATATTCTCGGACAGATTGTCAATGTCAAAGAACTTTTCGACCTTGCGAACTCCTTCTTCGGTTAGAGTCACCACATGGGCTTTCTCATCCACCTTGTAGTCCACTTCATTCTCCAGGCGAGGTATAAACTTAGCAATCCGATAATATAAATCGGTAGGTTTATCCCCTTCACCGGAGATAATCAGCGGAGTACGGGCTTCATCGATAAGGATGGAGTCCACTTCGTCAATAATAGCGTAATGCTGGCCCCGCTGAACCATATTTTCGGCCCTAACTACCATGTTGTCACGCAGGTAGTCAAAGCCGAGCTCGTTGTTGGTCCCATAAGTAATGTCACACTCATAGGCCTGTTTGCGCTCCAGGTAACTGAGACCGTGGACGATCAGACCTACTGACATACCGCA
>JAKPGY010000176.1 GCA_029550685.1 Bacillota bacterium | reverse complement strand
ATATGTTTAAAGAATAATAAGTATAACAAAAAATTATATTACATTAGCCGCTTATGCCGGAGGAGAACGATCGGGAGGGAACTGAGCATGGAGAAGGTGAAGGTGGAATTTATCAATACTTGTTCCTGTTGTGATGGTTATGGGGATGTATTAAGAGAACTAGCTGCCAGACATCCCCAGCAGATAGATCTGAAAATATACTATATGGGCAAGGATTTTGATTATCTTCCTAAATATGGGGTAATCAACCGCGGTACTTTGATCATCAATGAAAAAGACCGGTATGATGATTTAAGCAGAAGGACAATCGAAAGGGCCGTTAAGGCAGCACTGGATGAAGTAAATGGCTAATGACTTTTGGGCTTCCTTTTGGCAATTATTAAATATTAGTTCTTTCTGGCTGGTAGTAAGTTATTTGCTTTGCAGTTTTTTACACGTTGTATTGCGGCCGGAATTCCTGCAAAGGAATTTGGGCAACAGCAAGATGTCTTCCCTGGTGAAGGCTACTATTTCCGGGATGCTCTTGCCCATTTGCAGCTGCGGAGTGGTACCTTTAGCCTTAAGTCTTTATCATTCAGGTGCTTATTTAGGGCCAACTCTGGCTTTTCTGGTAGCCACACCCATAATAAATCCGGCTGCAGTTATACTGGCTTTTGTTCTATTGGGTCCGCAGCTAACCGCGATATATATCATCACGGGTTTCGTACTGCCGATGATAATTGGTGTACTGGGCAACATATATGGAAAAGAAGAACTCATATCCCCAGTGGCGGCAGCTATGGCCAATGCTTCCCGGGGATCCGCACAGATAAACTCTGCCGCCGTTAAAACTCCCTGGAGTAAAAAAATAACCAGCGGTCTGGATTGGGGCGTGCGCAGCCTGGGTTTTCAGGTAAGCCGCTATGTTCTGGTGGGGTTGGTGCTGGCAGCGCTTTTGCTCACCATTATCCCGGTATCTTTTATTCAGGATTATCTTAGCCGGCCTGATATGGTTTCTCTTGTGGGTATTGCTGGGCTAGGAGCCATCATGTATGTGTGCGCAGTGGGGCATATTCCCTTTATTGCTGCCCTCGTTGCTGCGGGTGCCGCTCCGGGTGCAGCCATTGCCTTCCTTTTAACCGGGACTGCCACCAACATACCTGAGTTATTCAGCATTTTTAAGCTGATTGGCAAGAGAACTATAGTAATATACACCGGTACGGTAATATTGTTTAGCTTCGTGATCGGCTATATTACTAATTATTTGCTGATGCCCGGATTTACACCAGTCTTTGATTTAAGCGGTGCTCAGAAAAGCATTGCTTTGGCGAGCAAACTGTCCCTGACTGTGCCAGCAGGGGTGGAGTATATTTGTGCGGTCATTATACTGGCCATGGGCATTATTGCCTGGCGGCCTACGGTTAAGGAATGGTTCATGAAACTGGGGCGGAGAGCTGTAAATGCGTAGGATTAAGAGTACAACCATACTTCTATTTCTCTTTTTTCTTTCCGGCTGCAGCGGAGGTGTGCCGGAGGAAGCTGCTATTCCCGGCCAAGAGAAGCCTGCTGCCATGGAAACAGATCATAGTTTGTATAAGCATTTTATAGCTGTATATGGGGAAAAAAAGCCGCTGCTGACAGGAGTCAATGATATTAATGATGACGGGCGGGAAGATTTGATCGTGATCTACCAGGATACCGCTGAAACTAACAAGATGATCGCCATCTGGGAAGAAAAAGGAGAGGTGATCTTTTCCGAACCTACTCCTGCCCCGGTAGAGAATTACCGTATAGAATGGCGGGATATAGATAATAAGGCACCGGTTGAATTAATAGTGTCAGGTTCTAAGGGGGTGAACATCGGGTACGCCATATATCGCTGGGAGAACGGAGATTTTGTAAATATATTTGGGGAAGGCATGGAAAATTGCTGCTAGTAAGCAATTGACTAACCAAAGGAAAAGCAGCAGAGAGGGGATGAAGAAAATGAAAAAGCGAAAGCCTAATATCCTGCTTGTTGTTTTATTCTTGGGGATATTGGCTTTATCCGGTTGTGGCGGGCAGACGCCCCAGGATTCTGAGCAAACCGGAGACGATTTGGCGGCTCAGTTAGTCGAAGAATATAACCTGGAACCGTTAAGTGCTGAAGATGCTAATTACACTATAAACATGGGTTACTATGATTGCGATCATATGACTGCTGCGTGTATAGCTATGGACACCGGCATTTTTGATGCTTTAGGGCTGAAAGTGAACTTGACCGGTAACGGCAATGTACCTGAAGCTATGGCAGCCGGGAAAATGGATGTGGGCTATGCAGGATGGACCACTACTCTGAGGGCGGTTCCAAAGGGAACGCCATTGTTCATAGCCGGTCAGAATCATACAGGAGGAGCGGAATACCTGGTAGCCAGTCTTGGGATCAAAAGTCCGGCAGATTTGGTGGGAAAAAGAGTTTCTTTTGGCACTGATCCCGAAGAGAACAATCTCAATTGGGTGGAATGGGCTGAACAGCTGGGTATTCCCGCTGATATCACCCTCTATGAGAATTATAACATGTCCGACAAGGATGAGTATTTTGCTCTAAAAGCGGGAAAGTTGGACGCTTATATTTGCTGTGATCCTTGGGGATCCATGGCGGAATACGAGGGTACCGGCTGGGTAGTTATACGCCAAAATACAGAGCGGAATGGATTTCAAGGAACCTGCTGTAAGATAGCCATGCATCGTGAATTTGCCAAAGCTCACCCCAGATTGGCAGAGCGGGTTTTACTGGCTCATACCTTAGCGGTTCAGTATATGTACAAACATCCTTATAAAGCTGCAGAAATATTTGCCAAGAACTACAGTGTGCCTTTGGAAGTGGGCTTAATGACTATTTGGAAAAAGACCAATGAAGAAGGCCGCACTATTTCCTGGGATCTGAAAATGGATGAAATGGAAAACCAATTGGCAACTATGCGCAAGTACAGCGTGCAGGACGACATCAACAATGTAAACTTGGCTGACTATGTTGATACTACCTATATGGATAACTGCGGTGCCAAAGATTTTCAAACCTTCATCAAAAATGAAGTAGATCCGGTATTTCCTCTGGGAATGGGTTATGAAGACTGGAAGGCCAAAGCTATGGAAGTGGACAATATCAAGGCGTAAATATCTTGGCATTAGAAAAGGACTGAGCAGATATGAACTGCAGTGCAACGATGGATGAGACTCCAGGGTGTCATTGCGAGCGGAGCGAAGCAATCTCAAACGCGAACAGCAGGTCTGTTAAGAGAGATCACCACGTCGCTGTGCTCCTCGCGATGGCACGAAGAGAGCTCTTTTCACCGCAATGACACATTAGGAAGCGATGGCATTTTAGTCGTCCTTTTGGTACGGAGAGGGCCATTTTCACAACATGAGAAATAAAAGCCTGCTGTTGGAAGGAATCATAGTTGCTGCGGTAATCATTCTGGCCTTGATGGCCTGGCTGAGCCCCGGGCAAGAAATGAGCGACTTGAAAGTAGCCTGCAATGATGACGCTGCCGGTTTGCTGGTCAGTTATTTAGCCAGTCAAGATAGTGGAGCCCTCGAGGTTGTTAATATGAGCTATCAACAATTGCAGGATTGTTGCAACAGCCAAACCGAGCTGGCCTTAGCCGCCGGAAATTTTGATATGGCGATACTTTGTCCAGACAGTGCCGACAAATTGATTGCCAGCGGGCAGCCCTATGAAGTTTTGGGTGCGGTAGTCGTCAACGCTCTGGTACTGGTCACTTCTCAGGATAAGTTGCCGCAAACCGTAGGCTATATGAACGGCCGGGATATTCAGAAACAGTTAGTATGGTCCAACCTGGGCAGTAGCATTGAAATGCAGCCTATGCTGCCATCAGGCCTGCCCTATGCCCTGGAAAGAAAAGCGGTGGAAGGGATTGTCCTGGATATACTGGGGGCGCTGAAAATAGGTGGTTACCGTTCAGCCTTACCAGCGGATTATCCTACTTCGGTATTAGTGGTGCATAAAGATCTGATAGGCGGTCCTGAGTTAGCAAATTTTATTAAAGCCTATAACCAGGCGGCGGCAGAAATGAACAGTACGGAAGTGCTGACCAGGGAGCTGGCTATAAAGTTGGAACTGGAAGATAGCAGTGCAGAGGTAGAAGTATGGAAAGACATGGGAGTGCAATACC
Source organism: Bacillota bacterium (assembly GCA_029550685.1). GTDB lineage: Bacteria > Bacillota > Syntrophomonadia > Syntrophomonadales > Syntrophomonadaceae > DTU018. The sequence goes on along the minus strand of JAKPGY010000176.1, from coordinate 6,911 downwards.
GGATGCTGGCAATGCCAAATTAAATCTGGGAGATATTTTTGATAAATATCGAGGTAATTTCTATACTCTGTTCGTATTAATGGTCCTGCTGATTATTTGGAACTTTGCTGCCAGTAGGATACAGAACACTTTGTTGCTGCCCTATTTATCGGAAACAGCGATGGAGTTTTTCACTGCCTGGACAGATCCAGTTATCATGTCTAATTTAGGACTGACTTTAAAAAGGGTAATTACCGGTTTTCTTTATGCTTATGTGATTGGGGTTCCCCTCGGGCTTCTCATGGGTTATTCGGCCACGGCCATGCAGTCGCTGGCACCTGTAATGAACTCCATTCGCCAGATTCCAATTATGGCTTGGGTACCCCTGTCGATCATCTGGTTTGGATTGGGAGATGGGCCGACAGTTTTCTTGATTGCCATGAGTGCAATTTTCCCCCTGGTTATTAACACCATTGCCGGTGTGCAGGGAATCGATCCCAATTACTATAATGCTGCTCGCAGCATGGGTGCTTCAAAGCTGGACATCGTGCGCGACATTGTGGTACCGGGTGCAATGCCACATATTTTAACTGGCTGCCGCTTGGCTATGGGAGCCGGGTGGATGTCTGTTATCTGTGCTGAGTTTATTGCTACCAGTGCTGGTTTTGGATTTCTGATGGTAGAAGCTCAGGTGCGTCTGGAAACAGCCCAGCTTTATGCCCTGATGATCATGTCGGGATTAGTGGGCTATGCCATTGATAAAGTGTTTATTGCCGTTGAGAGAAAAATGACTTCATGGAGATTCAAAGATGGCTTTGTTGGAAGTTAAGGAGATCAGCAAAACATTTACCCAGAAGAAGAAACCTGCTCATATCGTCTTGGAAAACATGTCCTTTAATGTGGAACAGGGGCAGTATGTTTCTCTGCTGGGGCCATCCGGATGTGGAAAAACTACCCTTTTAACTATGCTGGGAGGCTTCATGTTGCCTGATGCGGGGCAGATCTATCTGGCCGGTAAAAAAGTCGAGGGACCAGGTCCGGATCGGGGGTTCGTTTTTCAGAATTATGCCCTATTTCCTTGGATGACAGTGAAGGAGAATATTCTTTATTCGCTTAAAGTGCAGAATTTCAGCAAAAAGGAAAGAGAGCAACGCTTACAGGAATTGCTGGATATATCTCATTTACATGGCAGTGAGAATAAATATCCCATACAGCTTTCCGGTGGTATGCAGCAAAGAGTAGCGGTTGTAAGAGCATTGGCCAGTCGCCCGGAGATACTGCTCCTGGATGAGCCCCTGGGAGCCATAGATTTTCAAATGCGCGAGCTTTTACAGGAAGAACTGGCAGCCCTGGTGGAAGAAACCAAAACTACTGTGGTGATGGTTACCCATGATGTAAATGAATCCGTTTACTTAAGCGATCGGGTCATCGTTATGTCTGCCAATAAAGGGCGGATCATTCAAGATGTGTATATCGATCTTCCCCGGCCTCGTTCACGCCAAAGCAAAGCTTTCAAAGAATACGTGTCCGAACTGACCGACCTGGTACGCCAAGCTTTTCGAGAAGGAGAAAGTGAAAGAAGGGATGATATCCCGTTTAGGCATCGGGGCGTTGACAATATCTTTGTTGCTTCTTACAACCGGATGCACAGCAAGTATACCAATGTTGCCAATGGCAGAAGCAGAGCTGCCAAATAAATAGTTTAAGGGAGAGGGTAAGAATGAGGGTGGCTTACATTTTTTCCACCAACAATGCGCAAAGAATCCTGGACAAAATGATAATTCCTCAAATGCTGGAGGAAAGACACGGAGTGGAGGTTGTCGGGATGATGTTCTTCTTCGATAATACCTTCCTGCTTACCGAAGGCAGCAGTACCGGTGACAGATTGCAGGAGATTCATGAAAAATATGGCACCATTCTAATGGCCTGCGATATGTGCAGCATCGAAAGAGGTATTGACGACAAATTGATTCAAGGCGCTGCTATTGGCTGTTTTCCTAACCTATACGCTGTTTTGGGCAGTGCCAACATCGATCAAGTTATTACTCTATAAAAACACTGATAAGACTATTGCAGCCTCCTTATAAAAGCGAGGTTGCTATTTTTATGTGCAGGGCAGGGAATCCGATTATAGGGTTAATTTCCCTAACGCTTAAAGAGAGTGGTTTGTTGTTGATTTTGGCAGCTTGACAATAACCATACTGTTCTGGTGTGCATTGCTGGGCGAAGCCAGGCATAAGAAGGAGCTATGTTCTTCTTTAGCGTGCTTTACCAATATCTGGAGGAATGATACCATTATGGAAAGTGCAGGGGTATTTCTACCGGTGTTTACCAGGAGGCTGATAATATGTCGCGTAAGTTGAAGGTAGCTGCGATTCAGATGGATGTAGCTCCGGCTCCTGTTCCCGTTCGGTTGGAGCGGGCCTATGGCTTGGTTCGAGAAGCTGCCGGCCAGGGAGCAGAACTGGTGGTACTGCCCGAGGTGTTTAATACCGGGTACGCATACACCAACGCAAATTATGAAAATGCGGAAAGATTTGAAGATGGTACTACGGTGCAGTGGATGAAGCATACTGCTGCCGAGCTTAATATCCATTTGGCGGGCAACCTGCTGCTTTGGGATGAGGAAGGCCAGGATATTTACAATACCCTTTTGCTGTTTGCACCTGATGGGCGTATGTGGCGGTATATAAAAAATTATCCCTGGAGTTGGGAACGAGGCTATTTTGTCCCGGTCAAGAACCGGCCTCAAACGTTGGTGGCCCATACTGACCTGGGAGATATCGGTTTTTTAATCTGCTGGGACATTGCTCATGCGCATTTATGGAAGCAGTATGCGGGCAAAGTGGACCTGATGGTTATATCCAGCTGTCCGCCCGATGTTTTCAAAGCAAAATTGAGACTTCCTTCAGTGGAGCTGGGGCCTGAAGATATGGGCTCTACTATACAATCCATGCATGATGAAGCCCACAACCTGTTTGGGAAAACTATCGAACAGCAGTGCGCCTGGCTGGGTGTTCCGGCTGTGAGTGCTATATGCAATGGTACCTTTAATACACCTATCCCTAAAGGTAAAGGAACCTTTTTGGTTTATGTTTTATCTTCGCTGAAACTGGCCAAATACCTGGGTGAGGCCAATGATCTGGAAATGACCTGCCAGATGTATTCGGCCTGCAAGGTTATGGGAGCAGGCGGTGAGGTCTTGGCTGCCGCCAATAGCCGGGGAGATGAAGCGGTAATTACCGAAATAAGCTTGCCGGAGCAAAAGCCGCATCCTGCAGCTCGCCAACCCAAGCCCGTAGTACGTAAAACGTCTTATCTTTTGGCTAATTTCTGGTTCCCGCTTCTTACCCGTTCACTCTATGCGGGCAAGATTAAAGAGTTGAAAAGGGCTGCTCCGGGGAAAACTCTTGACGTTTAAATGAGTAAAACAGGTGAGGTTTTGGTTCCCATTATAGGCCTTGAGAAGATAAACTATATTGAATCATAAAAAGGGGGAGAGAATAATATGGTGCTTTCACGAGTGGCCTGGGTGCTGGCGATTATTTGGCTTTTGTGTGCCTTTTTGGTGTTTCCCATACAGCGAGCAGGAATAGCTGCACAGTATATTATAGCCGGGGCTTTATTAATAGCTTCAGTAGGTATGGGAGTCTATCTGGCTGCCAAAGGCAAGGAACTGACTAAAAATGAACGCTGGGGAATCATATTGAGTATACCGGTTTGGCTGCTCCTGGCTTATACCTTTTACCGTTAATTGCTTTTCATGTTGTTAATCTATGTAGCCCTAGGTACATTCCATTAGGGATGATTAGCTGTCACTGGTCACGGGGCTATCTTCTGTGCTACCTGAATGTGAGATAGGCAATTATCAACCTGATTGCGGTTAATTGGGGCAGCAGTTATACTAAAATAAGTATTCAGGTCCGGTATTTTGCGAAAGAGGAATGAAAAGTGAAGAAGGAAAACCTGACGTCCCGCGATCTACAGGCCATAGAGAGCCGGCGCAAGATCTTTAACACGGCCGTTCAATTGATTGCAGAAAAGGGATTTGATAATGTGACAGTGGAGGAGATCTGCAAGAAATCCGGTGTGGCCAAAGGTCTTTTCTACCATTACTTCAAATCCAAATCTGATATAGTTATCGAAACTTACATGGATGTGGACATAAAATTCAGTGCAGAAGTTATGGCTCTTCCCGCCACCGCCACCCCTTATGACCGGATCATATGTGCGGTTTCCTTTCAAGCCCGCTATGCTAAAGCTAAAGGCCTGGAATTCGTTAAGCAGATCTACAAACACCAGTTGGATACAGGTACTGCCTTTTTTATTTCGGAAGACCGTGCTTTTTTTAGATTGATACGCGATGCTATTCGTGAAGGTCAGCAGGAAAATCAGATACGCTCGGATGTCTCCGCCGAAGTTCTTACTCGCTTGGTTTTAAGCATCTCCCGCGGCATCACTTATGACTGGTGCCTGCATGATGGAGATTACGACATTGAAGAGGTTATGAAAAGATCATTTCTAATGCTGTTGCCCTCATTCCATACTATTTAATTTGTACCGCCTTCAAGGTAACCTTCCTGTATTGTGTGCCATATTTATCACATACCGAATTAAGTTTTTCATTTTCGTTGACCGCCAGCCGGTGACCGCAGTATAATGAGATAAATGTCGTATATTGGAGAATAAAGGAGGCGATTATGAATTTTATTGCTTTGTTGGCAGTTCAATATAATTAGGAGGCGACAAGTATGGAAACTATCGGTTACCAGTACCAGCTTACATTACGTAGCTTTTTAGATTACGGCCTTATTTATGCCCCTAACCAAGTAATTAAGTACCGGGATGAACTGCAGTTTACCTACCTGGAACACTATGAACGCGTCAAGCGGCTATCAAATGCCCTGGCTTATCTGGGAGTAAAACCTGGAGAAGCAGTTGGTATGCTAGAATGGGATACCCATCGGTACCTGGAAGCTCATTGGGCAATTCCCCTGTACGGCAGTCTATTTCACACCGTGAACATCCGCATGGCCCCCGAGCAAATCGCCTATTGTATTAACCACGCTGAAGATGTAGTATTGTTCATCAACGAAGATTTTCTCCCGCTCATTGAAAGTATTCAGGATCAACTAACCACCGTCCGGGCTTATGTGTTGATGTCGGACAAGAAAGATTTCCGCCCTGAAACTTCACTTCCCAATGTCTACTTATATGAAGATTTACTGGCTCTGCAATCCCCTGATTACGAATTCCCAGAGATATCGGAAAACAGTCGTGCTACCCTGTGCTATACCTCAGGTACTACCGGTAATCCCAAAGGGGTTGTTTTCACTCACCGGGATCTGTTTATGCATGCGGTATCAGTGTGTATGACCTGGGGGTTATATCCGGGAGGTATGGAGTTCAGAGCCAATCAGGTATATATGCCCCTTACTCCCATGTTCCATGTACAGGCATGGGGTGTGCCTTATTTCGCCTTCATGATGGGATGTAAATTTATCTTGCCCGGACGCTATGAACCCGACAAGATCCTCAGATGGCTGCATGAAGAAAAGGTCAATTTCAGCCACTGTGTCACTACTATCCTGCATATGCTGGTCTTCCATCCTGATGCGGAAAAATATGACCTCAGCAATTGGCATGTAGGGTTAGGCGGTGCCAAACTCAACCGGCAGCTGGCCGAACGTGCCTGGGAACTGGGCATATTGACCCAATCCTGTTATGGAATGACCGAAACCTGTCCGGCCATGACCCTGGGACAATTGAGAGAAGAACATCTGGATCTGCCCATGGAAGACAAGATTTCTTATTATATAAAGAGCGGTATTCCCTGGATTTTCTCCCGGGTCAAAGTAGTGGATGATGACTTCAATGAACTGCCTCATGATGGCCATTCAGTCGGCAATGTGGTAGTGCGTACTCCCTGGTGTACCCATGAGTACTTCCGTGAACCTGAAAAGACCCGGGAATTGTGGAAGAATGGCTGGCTTAACACCGGAGATGTCGGCTATATTGATCCAGAAGGTTATTTAATGATTACTGACCGTAATAAAGATGCCATTAAGTCCGGAGGCGAGTGGATTTCTACTTTGATACTGGAAGATGCCATCAGCCAATTCAAACCAGTATTAGAGTGCGCAGTTATCGGCGTACCTCATCCTCGCTGGGATGAAAGACCTTGTGCCTGTATAGCTCTCAAACCCGGAGAAACCGCTACTGCCGAAGATGTCAGAGCTCACCTGGAAAAATTCGCTGCAGAGGGCAAAATAGAAAAATGGTGGATACCGGACCTCCCCGATGGCTATTTCTTCGTAGACGCTATCCCCCACAACTACATCGGCAAGATCGAGAAAAACGTACTTCGTCAGATGTATGCGGAAAAGCATAAATAGGTAAACAGATAGAGCAGCCAGCAGTTTATGTAAAAAGCTGCTGGCTGCTTTTATTGGATTCTATCTAATACCACGTTCCAATTTGCCAGGAAAAAGCCGCCTATAAGCCAGAACACTTACCCCCCCTTTATGCCAATTTTAGTAAAAATAAGCAATATATATAAAAATATTATGATATTAAATAATATAGTGTCGTAATTATGATATAATATTATAAATAGATCACGGAGTGAAATAAGATAAGGGAGGGATTGTTTTGGATAAGCCTTGGCTTAAGGATTTTGAAAAGGATTTAGCCAAATGGCGTCCTCGCTGGGAAGCACTGTATGACGAGGGTGTGCCCAAACACTTCGAATATGCTGACTACCCGCTGAAGTATTGGTTTAACAAGTGGGCTGATAAACATCCGGAAAAACCTTACATACTCATGGGCGATTTGCAGTTTGATTATCGTACCGTGAACATGATTGCTCGTAAACTAGCCAATGCTCTCTTGGGACTGGGTGTTAAAAAAGGTGATAGGGTAGCCATAATGGC
>JAKPGY010000160.1 GCA_029550685.1 Bacillota bacterium | reverse complement strand
AACGTACAAGACCGGTACTTTGTCATTCTATTACGAAAGATAAGGTTTGCCAGGAGCCGTATACGAGGCCCGTACGTACGGTTCTGTGAGAGGGATGTTGCTGCAGCAAGCTACTGCAGCTGCACCCTACTCGATTCTTTTAGCTAATTTTTTGACACTCTCAAACCGCGCCCTCCGGCGCGGTTTTTACTATCTGGAGAATTTAACCCCGTACGGGTTTGTACTTGGAATAAAACTTGACAATATGTTTCGACCGGTATAACTCTAACTGACTATAAACATATCGGGGCCAACGGCCTTGACAATGGTGATAACTGTAATATAATGCGTCATAAAGATCGCGAAATTGCCTGCAAGGAGTGTTCCATGTACTGAAGTGGCTAAGGGGAAAGGGGACGCTTAAATGCCTGACTCTAACATAACCAAAAAGGCACTTTCCGCAGCAATGAAGGAACTTATGGCTGAACGCCCCATGGAAAAAATACGTATAGGGGACATCGTAGAACGCTGCAATATGAACCGGCAGAGCTTTTACTATCACTTTAAGGATAAGTATGATTTGGTTAATTGGATCTTTTACACGGAGTTTTTTGCCGATATTCAGCGTTCCTTCGATAAACCAGGCTGGGAATTGATCGAAAGAATGTGTCAATTCTTCTATGATAACCGCGTCTTCTATACTAATGCTCTGCAGGTCAGAGGGCAGAATTCTTTTTCCGAGTATTTCAATGAAGTGATGCATCCCCTTATATTGGCTCATTTCGATGACATTTTTGCTGATGATCCGGACCGGGACTTCTATGCTTCATTTCTGTCCGATTCCATTCGGGTAACTATCACCAGGTGGCTGCTGGAAGGAGCCAAATTGCCGCCGGAGAGGTTCATGGAATTGCTGAAAAAAGCGGTAACCGGATTGGCCTATAAGATAGTCATGGAAGAAGAGCAGGATCACTCCAATGAGGGTGGGTCCAGTTTCGATTCTAATAAGAAAGTTTAGGCATTACCTGCTCCATGATGTTCCGCAGGGAGTGGGTACGAATACTGTACTGGGGCGGTAAGTCATCCAAGATTCTTATTGCGATAGTTCCATCCCCGCGGATCGACATAAAATAATTTAATTCAAAGTTGGCATACTCTTTCAGATCTGAATAAAGGTCAAAGATTAAAAAGGGGTAGCGAGGAGCGGCTTTAGCCAAGAAGTCGGTAATCAATTGGAGGTTACCGGCTTGAGTAAAGTTCTTGCTGCGTATCAGGAAATAAGCAAATCCGCGGGCCTCTTCAATCAGATCCAGACAGTTTGGGCTGATCAAATCAGCCAGATTATCATCATCATATTCACTGTAGGTAGCAAAGAGACATTTATGATCGAATAATACCTGAACCGCTGTCAGGTAGGATAGGTAATCATCCTGGGACTGCAGGCTGATTACGGGAACAATATTTTTGGCGTCAACTGCCATTTGAGCAATTACGGGGTTTATAGCCTCAGGCGGAGCTAACAGGAAATATACTCCCTCTTTTTGATTGGTTAAGCCTTGGACCAGCTCTGCTAACCGCTGCTGATTCCCATTCACCAGGAAAACCCCGCAGTAAATGCCTATCGATTCTCCCTCAGCCAGTAATCTGGATATTTCCCACTGGGTCAAAAAATCAGGGTATTCCTCACGAAAGTCAAAGGCCAGGGTTCGAGGAACCTTATAGCCGTGCATTTGCTCGTACTCCTGTATCTGCTGGTATCCGTAAGTACAGCAGGTATATCCCAGCTTAACAGCTACATTTTTAAGCACTTGATGGTCCACATGGTCAATCACATTCCTGGTAAATTCATATAAATGACTATTATTATCAGCCAGCATGCGTTGAATAATATGGAAGAAGTGCTGCATCAAAAGCCCCTGGGTCAGGTGAGATCCCAGATCCACCAGATTGCGAATACCCCGGCGAGTGTTGCCGCGAATGTCACGGATTCCCTTGTCAACAGCTGTTTCTATCAAGGTGTAGGTCATTTTGGCACTTTTATCCATCGGAATCACCTTTCTGCAACTGTTACTTTCTTAATATAGTATCCCGATAAAAACATGAATAGGCAAAATCTCATATTGTCCAAAACTACGACATCTTTCAAAAATGTCCTTCTTTTTGACAAGGTCCCCAATCTGTCTAAGGAAATATTTTGCTGGACTTTCTAGACTATCAGAAAGGGTAAATGTCAGCCAAACAACAAAGATTATTAATGAAAGCGAGGGTTAGAGTATGGACAAAAGTATAGGTGAGAGCATTAAGGCGTTCGGGTTAAAAAAAGTACTGGGCTATCTGGATGCTGATCCTGAAAAGAACATCTCTAAACTGGTGGATTGGCTGATAAAAGTTGATACGGATGGGAAGCACGTCGCCCCCCAGGCTATCAAAGCTAAGAGATGGCTGGATGACAAAGACAGTAATTGGTACCAGCTGGTCAAGAGTCTTTATACCGATATTGACCAAGGCGTACGAAAGAGCTTTTTTGAAAATGTGCTGGTAAACGCAACGGTAATTGGCACGAAACGGCAGGATAGAATAATGGAAAAGTACGGATGCAATGTACCCTGGGCTATTCTAATGGATCCTACCTCAGCCTGTAATCTTCGCTGCACTGGCTGTTGGGCAGCCAAGTATGGGCATCAGCTTAGTATGGATTTTGCTACTTTAAACGGTATTATCGAGCAGGGGAAACAAATGGGAGTTTTTGCTTATATATATTCCGGCGGAGAACCCCTAATCCGCAAGTCTGATATCATCAAACTTTGTGAAAAGCATCCTGATTGTGCTTTCCTGGCCTTTACCAACGGAACTCTAATCGACGAAAAGTTTGCTGATGATATGCTGCGAGTAAAGAATTTCGTGCCTGCCATAAGTATAGAAGGATTTGAAGAAGTAACAGATGCCCGGCGGGGTAAAGGTACCTTTAAAGCGGTCATTAAGGCCATGGATCTTCTCAGATCCAAGCGCTTGCCCTTTGGGATTTCCTGCACCTACACCCGTGAAAATACAGAAGTTATCGGCAGTGAAGAGTTTATTGATTATATGATTGCCAAAGGTGCTAAATTTGCATGGTTCTTTACTTACATGCCGGTGGGTGTTGATGCGGTACCTGATTTAATGGTTACCCCGGAGCAGCGGGAATTCATGTATCATCAAATTCGCGAGTTCAGGCAAACCAAACCAATTTTCACCCTGGATTTCTGGAATGACGGAGAATATTCTGGAGGATGCATAGCAGGAGGACGGCGCTACCTGCATATCAATGCCAACGGTGATATTGAGCCCTGTGCCTTTATTCATTATTCGGACAGCAATATACACGAGACTACTTTGCTGGAAGCTCTGCAAAGACCGCTCTTTATGCAGTATCACCAGAACCAGCCCTTTAACAGCAACCACCTGCGTCCCTGTCCTCTGCTAGATAACCCGGATTATTTGGCAGCTATGGTGGATCAGTCAGGAGCCAGATCTACTGAAGTAATGGCTCCCGAAGATGTACACTCTCTTTGTGCCAAGTGCCATCCAGCGGCTGATATATGGGCTCCGGTGGCAGACAAATTATGGCACGAAACTGATGTTTATCCGGAACCAAAATATGCTAGATTATAAGAAGGGTGATAAAATCATCAAGAGAATACCAGCATAGCTAGCAATTGATACAGAATGAGAGGAGTTGGACGTTTGATACCTCACAGTATAGATTACCAGGAGGTGCTCAGGGAGTTTCAGGTAAGTGCAGAGACTGGCCTGAGCAGTGAGGAGGTTGTTAAGCGCCTAGCCGAATACGGAGAAAACAAACTGCAGGAAAAGAAGAAGAAAAGCAGTCTACAGCGTTTTGCAGAGCAGTTTAAGGATGTAATGATCATCATCCTGCTAATAGCAGCAGGAATTTCTTTTGTGGTGGCCTGGTACGAGGGAGAGGGATTTTTCGAACCAGTCCTCATATTATTCATTGTTGTACTTAACGCTATTATTGGCGTAGTACAAGAAGGCAAAGCCGAAAGAGCCCTGGATGCCTTGAAGAACCTATCTGCTCCCCATGCCCGCGTGATACGCGATGGCCGGGAAATGATAGTAGAGGCTGCCCAGTTGGTGCCGGGGGACATCATCAGCCTGGAAGCAGGGGACTTTGTACCAGCGGATGCCCGGCTGATCCGTTCGGCTAGCTTAAAGGCCGAAGAAGCAGCTTTAACCGGGGAATCAGTGCCCAGTGAAAAAGATGCTGAGACCAAGGTGGCCAGCAATGCTCCCCTGGGTGATCGCCTTAATATGGTCTATTCCGGATGTAGTATAACCTACGGCACTGCCACTGCAGTAGTAACTGCTACCGGCATGAAAACGGAAATGGGCAAAATTGCGGATTTGTTGGACGCGGAAGGTGACACCCAGACTCCTTTGCAGCACAAGCTGGCCATATTAGGTAAGTACATTGGATTCCTGGCCCTAGGCATATGTGCTGTTATCTTCGGCATCGGGCTGCTGTACGGAATGGAAGTAATAGAGATTTTTATGATTGCCGTAGCTCTGGCGGTATCAGCTATTCCTGAAGGTCTGCCGGCGATTGTGACCGTAGTCTTGGCCATCGGTGTTCAGCGTATGGTTCGCAAGAATGCTATTATCAGAAAGCTGCCGGCAGTGGAAACCCTGGGCAGTGCTTCGGTAATCTGTTCTGACAAAACCGGCACCCTCACCCAGAACCAGATGACCCTGGTAAAAGCATTCGACGCCAGTAGTTCCGTTCTGGAAGATATAACCGACCATAATTCGGATGTTATCAAAAAGCTGCTTCAATATGCCACCTTATGTTCAGATGGTACCATAGATTTTGCAGATGGACAGATTCGTCACATTGGGGATCCTACCGAAACCTCCATCGTACTGGCTGCCCATAGGAATGGTATGCCCAAAGATGAGCTGAACCGTTTGAACCCGCGGCTGGCGGAACTGCCCTTTGACTCTGACCGCAAACTAATGAGCACCATCAACAAAATTGACGGCCGTAATGTGGTAATTGTCAAAGGGGCTTTTGATGTATTAGCAAGTAGATGTGTTAACGGAGATTTGGAAGCTGGCCGGCAGTACGCTGATGAGTTAAGCAGGCAGGCTTTGCGCATTTTAGCCGTTGCCTATAAAGAAATAGACGAAGTACCCAGTCAGCCTACCAGCGAAGAGCTGGAAAACGGTCTTACCTTTATGGGACTGGTAGGCATGATCGACCCGCCCCGGCCTGAAGCCCGGGAAGCAGTGGCAGTATGCCGCCAAGCGGGTATCAAACCGGTGATGATAACCGGTGATCATGTGGTGACAGCCTCAGCGATTGCCAAGGACCTGGGCATACTTCAGGAGGGAGACCGGGCGGTAACCGGCAGTGAACTGGCAGCTATGACTGAAGAAGAGCTTAATGAGCAGGTGGAACATATCTCTGTCTATGCCCGGGTGTCTCCGGAAGATAAGATTCGCATAGTCCGAGCCTGGCAGAGCCGGGGAGCCGTAGTGTCCATGACCGGAGACGGTGTCAATGATGCCCCCGCCCTAAAAGCCGCCGATATTGGCTGTGCTATGGGTATTACCGGTACTGATGTGGCCAAAGGGGCTTCCGATATGATTCTCACCGATGATAATTTTGCCACCATTGTGGACGCGGTACGGGAAGGCCGGGGTATTTACGATAATATCAAGAAGACGGTTGGCTTTCTCTTGGGAACTAATATAGGTGAAGTACTTACGGTGTTTGTATCCATGCTGATATGGAAAACTTCTCCCTTGCTGGCGGTACACTTATTATGGATCAACCTGGTCACTGACAGTCTGCCCGCCATTGCTCTGGGGGTGGAACCGGTAGAAAAAGACGTAATGCAACGCAACCCCAAGCCGAAAGAAGAGAGCATCTTTGCCCATGGCTATGGGTTAAGAATCATATTGCTGGGGGTTATGTTTGCCATTCTAACTTTAACTGGTTTCGCTATTGGCTGGAAAGCCACCGGCGATGTGGTGGCTGGTCGTACCATGGCCTTCATCGTACTGGCAGTGTCACAGATAGTGCATTCATTTAATATGCGCACCGACCATTCCTTATTTGAGATAGGCTTGTTTACTAATAAATATTTAAATGGAGCCGCCTTGGTCTCTTTGGCTGTTATGGCTCTGGTTGTTTTTATCCCGCCGGTAACATCAGCCTTTGGATTAATTCAGTTGTCCAACCAAATGTACCTGGTGGCCTTTGGGTTGGCTTTAGTACCGGTTCTGGTACTTGAACTAGCTAAATCCTTGGGACTAATTACTCACCAGTCTGAATAATATTATGAAAAACAGGGCAACAGCTGTCCGTTGCCCCTATCTTGATTTACCATATGTGAGGGAAAAAATGAGCTGCCCAGAGGACAAACTGACCAAACCTGATCTCCGTGAACAGATAAATAATCTTATACTGCAACTGGAGCAAACCCATGATCCCAGCGAGAGAAAACGGCTGCGTAAGAATTTACGCAAGCTGCAGCTTCAGCAGTTATGGGAACTGGATAAGATGGAATGGTATGTGGAGACCAATGGCAAATATATCAAACACGACCATACTCTAAAAGATATCCATTAAAAAACCCGCTGTATAGATGTCAGGTGCTGCGTGGTATAATCAGGAAAATGATTGAGGAGGCCGTAACCATGGAATATGAGATTATTTTAGAAGAAAAGACAGCACAGCCCACGATAGCCATACGCACCCGGACCGCCGTGCAGAATTTACCCCAGGTATTAGGAAAAGCCTATGATGATATTATGAAATACTTGATGGAAATAGGTGTACAACCTGCAGGAGCACCTTATGTGGCCTACTTAAATATGGATATGCAGGATCTGGATATAGAAATCGGCTTCCCCGTGGGACAAGCCACAGCGGGCAAGGATCACATTCAAGCTAGCGAAATCCCAGCCGGGAAACAGGTGTCCTGCCTGCATACCGGCCCCTATAGCACACTCGAGTCTGCTTATGATGCCATGATGGAGTGGGTACCTGCTCACGGGTATACCCCAACCGGTGTTAGCTATGAGTTTTATCTCAACGATCCCGAACAAACACCGGAAAGTGAACTGTTGACCAAGATAGTATTTCCTCTCAAGTAAAAGCGGCAGGGAAACCTCCTTTTTCTTGAGAAATAACAGCAATTGTGCTGCCCATTGATAAAATAAAATGAGCGATTAAATTCGCTCATTTTTATGCCTATTTTAGCGGACAAATATAAAATATTAGCCCTAATCATAACGTGCTTTAATGAAGTTAACGTGAAACACTATTTAACTAACAACCCTATCCCCCTGTCATTTTATAATATTTAAGGTAAGTTACAATAGCACAGCCCATTAAACATCCCTTCGGGACCATAAAAAGAACCTGGGGTTACAGTTGTTCTAATCTGTGGGCTGGTTTAGTATCCGGCAGAAAAAAGTGCACATGCCAGCCTTCAAAGGGAATAATCTGGGAAGTGAGTTAATAACACGATAGTGTTTCTTCTCATGTAATAGCGGTAAAGGGTTGAAGGAGATCAATATGATTATAAGTGCCAGCCGGAGAACTGACATTCCCGCATTTTACTCAGAGTGGTTCATGAACCGCATTAGGGCTGGTTATTGCACCACCATTAATCCTTTTAATCGTAAACAGGTAGCATACGTGTCCTTAAAACCAGAGGATGTTGACGTAATTGTTTTCTGGACCAAGAATCCAGAACCACTGATTAAACATCTAGAAGAACTGGATGACCGCGGATTCCGTTACTATTTTCAATATACTCTAACCGGTTATCCCCAAGCCCTTGAACCTCAGGTTCCGGAATTGAAGAAGGGGATTAGCACCTTCAAAAAACTGGCTGATCGTATAGGTCCCGAAAAGGTGATTTGGCGATATGATCCCATAGTTATCAGCAATATTACTGATACAAACTACCATAAAAAACAAATTGACCACATTGCCAGGGAACTGGAAGGATTTACCCATAGGCTGGTTATCAGCATCGTAGATGAGTACCGCAAGACAAAGATAAACTTTGATCAGCAAGAAAGGCGATCAATAAATATTGAAAGGCAAATCTCCGAAGACCAGGTCCGCGATATCATAGAATTTGCCGTTGACCGAACTAAACGGTCAAAGATGGAAGCATTTAGCTGTGCAGAGATTTTGAATCTGAAACCATTTGGTCTGATGCCTGGTAAATGTATTGATGATCACTATATAAAAAGAGTATTCGGGATCGATGTAACATCAGAAAAAGATAAATCGCAAAGGTCAGAATGCGGCTGTGTTCACAGCAAGGATATCGGTGCCTATGATACCTGCTTACATGGGTGTCTTTACTGTTATGCTGGTACACTATCAGCCGCTAAGAAAAACCAAACCAATCACTTCCCGGATTCACCTTCGATCATTGGTCGCTTGGATGCAGAACCCAAAGATGAGGTTAATGGAACTGAACAGCCTGCTTTGTTCTAAGCCCTAAATCCCTCACGACTAAAAAAATTTGCAAATGTTTCAAAGTATGCTATACTATATTAGTCTTAACAGACAAGCAGATCTTATTGAACCTGCCGGGGGGGCGTACCAGAGTTGCCTGACCGGTTACAAAGGGTTCATTAAGATACGTAGTCGGGCGTACTAGAGTTGTCCGGTTACCAAACTAGTGACGGGTTCTCTTCATTGAGAACTCGCGTCATTAGAGCAAATTGTTATCCCATCACTGTTTTCGGTGGTGGGATTTTCGTTATCACGGGTCATTGATGTCCTCATGGCATCAGATTATAATGTTGTAACAAGATTGCAAAAAAGTAGTATAATCTTTCAAGAGAAGGGAGGTTATACCATAGGAACCAATCTCAATAGCAAATTGTACAAGGAGATTGTAGAGAGGATTATTGAACCTGGCCTTAATAAATTTGAAGCAAAAGATGAATTGGCCCAAATCCTTGAGAATTATAAGGTTAGCCGCTTGGAAAACGACGCAAGCCGTTACGACCTTAAAACGAACATTGAGCGGTTCCTCAAGGATAAGGAGCTCCAGGGCATTAGTCCGTTGACGCTAGATGGCTATCGGTGGCAGCTATCCATTTTCGGCGACTACTATGCGGATAAGCGAGTGCAGGATATAGAAAGGAAAGACATCATGGCTTTCCTCGAGTACCGAGGACAATCCAAGCGGGTTACGCAAAAGACCACGCTGGAGACCATCCGGTCTATTTTGAAGGTGTTCTTTGATTGGCTTAAAGACGAAGACATCATTGAAGAAAGTCCGTTAGCCAAAATCAAGCCATTTCGGTTGCCGAAATTGATGGCCAGGGCGCTTACAGTTGAGGAGCTGGAAATGCTAAGAGAGAGTTGTAAGACGCCCCGTGAAAGGGCGATGCTTGAAGTATTATATTCTACTGGGTGCCGACTAGCTGAAGTAGCAGCCCTGAATATCCATGATATTGATTGGACTAACCGGTCGATTAAGGTCCTGGGCAAGGGTGATAAAGAGCGGATGGTGTTTTTCGCGGTTCGGGCCTCGATCTACCTGAGAAAGTATTTAGACGAGCGCAAAGATGATTGTCCAGCACTGTTTGTTACAGAACGTCGTCCTTATCGACGTTTATCTATGCGCGGTATCCAGCGCGATATTGAGCATATCGGTACCAGGGCGGGGATTAAGAAAAAAGTGCATCCAAACGTCTTGCGGCATACCTTCGCGACTTTGATGCTTAACAAAGGGTGCCCCATGAGTGTAGTGCAGGAACTTCTTGGTCACGACGATCTAGCGTCAACACAAACCTATGCTAAGGTAACATACGAGCACAAACACCATTGTTATGAAAAGTACTTTTATCAATAAGGAGTGTATGTGACATAAGCCGCTCTACCGGGGCGGCTTTAGCATTTACTGGGGCTTAAGGAGCTGAAGATATTAAATGGAAAATACATATTCAGAATATCTATATCATTATACAAGTGTTAGTTCGTTAGCAATGATATTAAAAAACAGAAATATAAGATTTAGTCCACTGACCGTATTAGATGATATGGAAGAAGAGAAAAACCAGGACCTGCAAAGATATGCCAAGTGGGTTTTTGTTAGTTCGTGGACTGATTGTGCAGAAGAAAGTATTCCTATGTGGAAAATGTATACTTCACAAACTGATGGGGTCCGGATTAAATTACCAAAAAATCCGTTTTGTAATTACAAATTAACGACTGAGCATTTCAACGAAATAAATAAAATGTTATCAGTGAGTAATGTAGATATAGATATCGTAATACCACCAGAAGAATTTATTAATTCAACTTACTATTTAATAAATTATCACCAAAACCACCTTTTACATCAGGTAACTTACACTGATGATAAAGGAAAACTGTTTCCTAGAATTAAAGAAGTCACCAATGAGGGATTAACCTTTACCTCGAGTAAGTTAGGTTTATACAAGAATACTTTTTGGTCTTTCCAAAATGAGTGGAGATATGTTTTATATTTTATCCCCATTTCTTTGCAAAATATTTTAATGAACCCACTTCACCCGAATCTTAGAAATATATTTACGTGTGTAGATTTGCCATTTACTTGAGACTTTTGCATAATTCAAAAAAATGCCTTTAAAAAGGGTAGCTAAATCTATCTACCGCAAACATAAATACAGTTATTACCATATTGGTGAAATAGTAATGGTCAAATTATGCTGATTGCCAAAATAAAGGCAGACTA
>JAKPGY010000153.1 GCA_029550685.1 Bacillota bacterium | reverse complement strand
CCCATGTCGCTGATCATTTCCGTATAAATTAATCCGGCCCCGCAGGACCGGATTATCTGGCGAAAAGCTTTATCGGTAACTCCCGCCATGGGAGCGGAAAAGACCCGGTTGGGAATTAAAACATTACCTATTTTAATCATGTTACCCCCGATTTAACTCATAAATGATGCGCAGTCCGTCCAGAGTAAGAAATTCATCTACCACATGAATAGTGTCGGTTTCCTGGGCTATGGTTTTGGCCAGACCGCCGGTAGCTATTACCTTAGGCTCCCCTTCGATTTCCCGTTTCATACGATTAATAATACCTTCTACTTGGCCTACGAAACCATATATTATGCCGGACTGCATGCTGGCCACCGTGTTACGGCCAATGATACTGCGTGGTTTAACCAATTCCACCCGGGGCAGTTTGGCCGCCCTTGCTACCAGGGCATCAGTAGATATACGAATGCCGGGAGCAATAGCTCCTCCCAGGTATTCTCCCTTGGCATTTACTACACAGAAGGTGGTAGCCGTACCAAAATCCACGATAATTAAAGGCCCGCCATACCTGTGATAAGCCGCTACCGCATTTACCACCCGGTCGGCCCCAACTTCCCGGGGATTATCATATTTAATGGCCAACCCGGTTTTTACACCGGGTCCTACTACCAATGGTTTGCAGTTAAAGTAGCGCTCACTCATCCATTCCAGTTCTATATTAAGGCTGGGCACTACCGAAGAAATGACTACGGCCTTTATGCTGGCCATGTCCAAGTTATGATATTCAAACAAAGACTTGAGATAGATGCCGTACTCATCACTGGTGCGCATATTGTCAGTGCGTAATCGCCAATGGTTGAGCAGCTTATCACCTTCTATGACCCCGACTACTATATTCGTATTGCCTACGTCGAAAACCAGTATCATTAATGGTCCCTCCTCATACCACCGGGATTGCACCTGGAAACAGAAGTCACTTGCTGTGAAAACTGTCCTCGCGTTAGTGCAAATGACAGCTATACTGTCATCGCGAGCGCGTAGCGCGTGGCGATCTCTATGTCCATCTGCGCTAACCACGGCTTAGCAGTACTGTTAGCCGGGATGCAGGGTTATTAGCCGGCCCTAGCGATGGACAAATCCGAAGCCTTCTTAGTGTCATTGGCCGTTACGGCACTACACCCTTCGGGTACTCCCAATGTGTTCAAACCCTATGGGTTATGACCACAATTAAGGTTGCCCCCTGCGGGGACTAC
>JAKPGY010000152.1 GCA_029550685.1 Bacillota bacterium | reverse complement strand
GGATATACGAAAACGATTGATAAGATTGCTCAAAAAACGGACACCGCAACTGATAAGATTGAAAAGGCCAGCAAGTCAACTGACAGACTCAATCAGCAACTAAAAAACGTGGAAAAGGCATCATCAGGGGCGAGCTCCGGGATTGAGAGGTTTGTTAAAGGTCTTATAAGCATAGCGGCAGTAAAGAAAACTATAGATTTGGCTGATGAAATGACTCAAACAACGGCAAGGCTTAATCTTATTAATGATGGCTTGCAAACTACTGCAGAATTACAAGATATGATAATGGCATCGGCTAACCGCTCAAGAGCCTCATACACTACTATGGCCGACATTGTGGCTAAACTGGGCCTGAGAGCAGGAAAAGCATTTAATAATTCTAATAAGGAAGTAATAGCATTCGCTGAAACTCTTAATAAAATGTTTGTTATTGCCGGAGCAAGCCAAGAAGAAATAAGGTCGGCCAGCCTGCAGCTCACACAGGCCTTGGGTTCTGGTGTTCTTCGTGGTGAGGAACTAAATGCAGTATTTGAAGCAGCGCCGAATATTATACAAACCATTGCCGATTATTTAGATGTTGACATTGGCAAAATAAGAGATATGGCAGCCGAGGGTCAAATTACTGCTGAGATTGTGAAAAATGCTTTATTATCTGCTACGGATGAAATAAATAAGCAGTTCGAGAGTATGCCGATGACATTCGGGCAAGCCTGGGCCATCATACAGAATAGTTTGTTAGAAACATTCCTGCCTCTTATTCAGACAATAGCAAAAGGTGCTCAATTGATAGCTGATAATTGGGAAACACTTGAGCCTATATTCTGGGGGCTTACAGCTGCTGTCGGCGCTTATGTCGTTATAACGAAGATATGTACCGCTGTCACATGGCTTCAGGTGGCGGCTAACAGGGCGCTTCTTGCTTCAATGCTGACGAACCCTATCCTGTGGATAGCAATAGCAATCGGCGTCGTTATAGGCTTAATTTACAAATGGGTTGATTCCGTCGGTGGCTTGCGTGTGGCCTGGC
>JAKPGY010000136.1 GCA_029550685.1 Bacillota bacterium | reverse complement strand
AAAAAGAGATCGCCACGTCGCTACGCTCCTCGCAACATTAGTCGTGAGCGATAGCGAACATCAGTAGTGCCGGAACGGCCGATGACATACCAGAAGGCCATCTTATGTGTCATTGCGAGCCCCGGAGGGGCGTGGCAATCTCGAACTTCTAACCATTAATAGACTTCTTTGACAGTCTGCGCCGGGGCTTTTAGCCCCGGCTTTTAATATTTATGCTGCCTTCGATATTCCGAACCTGGGTATCGAAGGCTTTTTCATGGGATGGCGATACTCAAGTCGTGGTTAGCGTAGACTGGTATAGAGATTGCCACGCGCTTCCCGCTCGCAACATTAATAGTGAGCTATAGCGAACATCAGTAGTGCCGGAACGGCCAACATTAATAGTGAGCTATAGCGAACATCAGTAGTGCCGGAACGGCCATCTTTGCACCCGTAGGGTGCAATGACACATAAGAAGGCTTCGGGTTTGTCTATCGCCAGGGCGTTTTCACAGCGATATCCATTAGAAGGTAATTTATGCACCAGTGCCATCCTGTGGAACCCTATTAACAACCAGTTCATAAAATGTAATGTATTTCCAATACAAAGGAGTTGAATCCAGTTGAAAAAACACGATAACCGGAAAAGAGAACTTGAGTTGGCGCGTGCCTTTGTTCCATTCCAGCCATTTTGTGATGTGCTTCCGCTAGAGGTTGCTCTCGAGAAGGGAACGATCTGGACCTGCCTGCTTGACCATCCACCTAGGGAAAAAGGTAGAGAAAAGGAGGATGACCAACATGAGTAGCGATCATGATAAAGTAAGCCGGGAGAAACTTATCAGAGCTATTCAGGAATATGAATTTGCAGCTATTGAACTGAACCTGTACCTGGACAATTTCCCACGCTCCAAAGAGGCTCTGGAAGACTACAACTATATAACCAAAGAATTAAACAAATTAAAAGCCCGGTACGTTAGAGATTTCGGCCCCTTGAGCAATTTCGGTGAAGACGTAAGCGATTTTCCCTGGCAATGGGTGGACGAACCCTGGCCCTGGGAATGCGGTTATTAAGGGGGGAAAAAAATGTGGATTTATGAAAAGAAATTAGAAATCCCCGTCAATATTCGCAGCAAGGATCTGAAATTGGCCAAAGCCCTGTTTTCCCAGTACGGAGGACCTGACGGGGAACTGAGCGCATCCTTGCGTTACCTTACCCAAAGGTACGCTATGCCCACCGGAAAAACCAAAGCCTTGCTCACCGACATTGGTACCGAGGAAATGGCCCATGTAGAAATTATTGCCACCATGATTCACCAGATGATCAGAGATGCATCCCCGGAAGAACTAAAAGAGGCCGGATTAGGAGGGTATTATGCTCAGAATGGCAAGGACTTATTCTGGGTGGATTCCGAAGGAGTTCCCTGGACCGCAGCTTATGTCAGAGCTCTGGGAGATCCGGTGGCGAATTTGATGGAAGACATGGCAGCAGAGCAGAAAGCCCGGGCAGTTTACGAGCACTTGCTCAGTATGACCCGGGAACCGGATATCATAAGACCCCTGAGATTCTTGTGGCAGAGAGAGATTGTACATTTCCAGCGCTTTGGGGAAGCCCTGCAGCATATATATGACTTCTTGGACAGCCGTCATCATTTTCATATGGGTAAGGATTATCCCTTAGAATAACTGCCTGTTTAGTATGGATATCATTTTTCTGACATCAGCGGGAGGAGTTTAAAGTTTTACTCCTCCCGTTTTTTCGCAAATACATAGCTTTCCAGCAGCATTAATTGCACCGCTCTCTGGTTGTTGTTATAATCCTTTTTATAAGGAGGGATCTGCTTGGACTTAGAACAGGTGGAGATATTATTTGACCGGGAACAAGTTATGACCCGGGTAAAAGAATTGGGACAGGAGATTACCAACGATTATCAGGGCAAAAACTTGCTAGTAGTAGGTATTTTAAAAGGCGCTTTTATATTTATGGCTGACCTTGTCAGGGAAATTGACCTGCCCTTGGAAATAGATTTTATGGATGTATCCAGCTATGGGGTTTCTACAGTTTCCTCCGGTGAGGTGCGTATTGTTAAGGATTTGGATTATTCTATTAGAAAAAAAGATGTGCTGATAATTGAAGACATTGTGGATACCGGTCTCACTCTGCACTACATAAAGGAGATCCTAAAAAAACGCGGCCCGCGCAGCATCAAAATCTGCTGCTTGTTAGACAAACCTTCCCGGCGCAAGGCCGAAATAATTCCTGAATATGTGGGCTTTTCTATTCCGGATAATTTCATAGTAGGTTATGGACTGGATTATGCTGAACAATACCGGAATTACCCTGCAGTGTGTATTCTGAAACCATCAGTATATGAGAAATAGAGGTGTCACAATGGAAAGAGAAACCGTGTTGGTTCTGGACTTTGGAGGACAGTACAATCAATTAATTGCCCGCCGGGTAAGAGAACTATCAGTTTATAGTGAAATGGTACCTTTTGATATCAGCTATGAGGAGATCCAGGCTCAAAATCCCCGGGGAATAATCCTGACCGGAGGGCCTGCCAGTGTGCATGCAGAAGGTGCTCCCCAGTGTGACCCTCGCATTTTGGAAATGGGTATTCCCGTACTGGGGATTTGCTATGGCATGCAGCTAATAGCTCAATACCTGGGAGGTAAAGTAGGCCCTAGCCAGTTACGGGAATATGGACGTACTACCCTGCATGTCAGACAAGAAAATCCGCTCTTTGATGATCTGGAGAAGGACCTGCAGGTATGGATGAGCCATGGTGATGCCATTCATACTCTGCCCGAAGGATTTGAAATCATAGCTCAGACTGATAATTGTCCCTTTGCTGCTATATATCATCCCCAGCGTAAGCTTTACGGAGTACAGTTTCATCCAGAGGTGCGCCATACCCATAGAGGAATGGATATACTGCGAAACTTTCTGTTTAAGGTGTGTGGATGCAGCGGAAACTGGGACATAGAGGATTTCATAAGTGAGGCTGTCGCTGACATTCGCTCCAAAGTGGGAGATAAAAGAGTGTTATGCGCCCTGAGTGGAGGGGTAGATTCGTCGGTAGCAGCTACTTTGGTTCACCAGGCAGTGGGTGATCAGTTGGTTTGTGTTTATGTAGACACGGGTTTAATGCGCAAGGGAGAATCACAACAGGTAATTGAAACCTTCCGCAATCATATGGGAATAAATTTAATATTTGTCCAGGCTCAGGAGCGCTTCCTGAAAAAACTTGCTGGAGTTACCGATCCTGAAAAGAAGCGTAAAATTATTGGTGAGGAATTTATCCGGGTATTTGAAGAAGAAAAAGCCAAGCTGGGGGAAATAGATTTCCTGGTCCAGGGAACTATTTATCCCGATGTAATTGAAAGCGGTACCAGGACCGCCCACACTATCAAAAGCCATCATAATGTGGGGGGACTGCCTGAAGATATGGATTTTCAGCTATTAGAACCTTTGAGAATGCTTTTCAAGGATGAAGTGCGTATAGTAGGTGCCAAACTTGGTATACCTGACGAGATATTGTGGAGACAGCCGTTCCCAGGACCCGGCCTGGGAGTCAGGGTACTGGAAGAAGTTACCCGTGAGAAACTGGACATTCTTAGAGAGGCCGATGCTATTGTGCGGGAAGAAATAGCCAAAGCCGGGTTGGACCGGGAGATCTGGCAGGCTTTTGCGGTACTTCCTCCGATTCGCAGTGTGGGAGTCATGGGTGATGCTCGTACTTATGCATATCCCATCATTATAAGAGCGGTGATAAGCGATGACGCCATGACCGCGGAAGTAGCCCAACTGCCCTGGGAACTGCTGGATGTTATGGCCCGCCGTATTGTCAATGAGGTACAAGGAGTAAACCGGGTGGCCTATGATATAACCAGTAAACCACCTGGAACCATTGAATGGGAATAGTAACAAGCCCCCCGCAGACCTGGTTATTAAGGGTTTGCGGGGGTTTTTTTATGCTTCCATTAGTACCGGGATGCAGGGAACACATAGACCCTCGCTGTGTCATTGGTGGCAGCCAATGATAAACGGGCTCCATTGTTTCATCATTGATTTGTAGGGTTTTGAAGCAAGAAACTATGGAGTCAATAGTGCATTGCCAATATACGACAATAGGCCTAAATATTGTTGAGTGCCATGACCTATTTCATAAAAAATGTGAAAAAATATTGACTTAATAATAAAGAATGCAAAAATGTATAATATGGTATTCGGTAGAAAATAAAAAGCAGGGGACAAACGAGAGGAAATGCAAGTGAATTTTAGGTTAACTATGCCCTTAAGCGGCCGCGGCAAACCGGTTTTATACTGGGCTGATGCAGAAGGAAATTATTCGGTACAGTGGGGAAATATCAGCTTTATAGTAAACAAGGAACAGATTAACAGGATATTAAGAGAGTTTTTTGGGGATTGTCATAAATGGTATCCGTTGGGGGCTAGTATGACGAAACCTGTTGCCGGGGGAATGGGGGAATATATTCAGGAACAGCTTTCGCCTTTCGGACCTCGCCATGCATCAGCAATTGCAGCTATAATGGTCAATGAAGGGTGGCTGGCTGCGCAGGGAAAGAACCCAATTAAATTACGCAGGATAGTACAAATTTAATACAAATTAACAACAATAAAGCCAATTAGCCGGGGTTGATCCCCGGCTAATTGTGCTTAATGGTAATGACCATCGTGGTCATACCAACAGAAGACCTATGGGCCTTTACATTACCTATTGGCAGGTTAGGGAAGCCTGCTTGGGGGTCTGTGATAAAAGGTGAAGGGGCGGAAGTATAATCTCAACTGGGAAAAGGTAATAATCTCAAGAAAAGCAGAACAGGAGTGCGAGCATGCAGCCAGAGATACCTAACTCAGCAGTGCAGTTAAATTGCTATCTTCCCCAGCGAAGTTCACCAGCTAATTCTTTGGATGACTTGATTCAGACCTTGACCGAGAGTTTGATTGAACGCCTGGATGATATATTTGGCAGTGAAATCCTGGATCGGCTAGCAGGTATACCTGATCCGGAATTACAGCAGGAAACTATGCTGCTGCGGGAAGAGATACAGCGGCTCAAGGACCGTCTTAACCAAATATAACTGGATGCAGTATATTTGGAGAGAGGGAAACGGTTTGATTGACACCTGCCCTTGGCTTTGTTACTATCAGGATGTAAAAAGATATACAAGAAACTCGAAAGTGTGTCTAGGGTTCCGCATCTGCTGATGGGCTGGTCCGAGTGACACAGGCATCTGATATATCAGGTGCTACACCGTATAGGGATAAAAGCCCAGGCGGATAGGTTTCGGTTAAAGAACCTATCCATCTGGGCTTACTATTTAATGATGGCAGAATAGATATTAAAGGAGGTAGGCTGATATGCCCCGAGTGGGAATTATTATGGGTAGCGATTCCGATTTACCGGTTATGAAAGAAGCCGGGGACATTCTGTCTCAATTTCAAGTAGATTATGAAATGACGGTTTGCTCCGCACACCGTTTGCCGGAGGAAACGGCTCGTTACGCCTCC
This sequence comes from Bacillota bacterium, assembly GCA_029550685.1. GTDB lineage: Bacteria > Bacillota > Syntrophomonadia > Syntrophomonadales > Syntrophomonadaceae > DTU018. Next base: position 20,718 of record JAKPGY010000136.1, on the reverse strand, counting down.
CAAGCCCAACAGAGAGGGATACAGGTTATAATTGCCGGAGCTGGCGGAGCTGCCCATTTGCCAGGAGTAATTGCAGCCTATACAGTTCTGCCGGTAATCGGAGTACCGATGAAAACCAACTCTTTGGGAGGAGTAGACTCACTTTATTCTATTGTCCAGATGCCCCGGGGTATACCCGTGGCAACCGTGGCCATAAACGGGGCCGCCAATGCCGGCCTGTTAGCTGTACAGATTTTGGCGCTTCAGGATGAGACTCTGCACCAGGCTCTATTGGCCTACCGCCGGAAAATGGCAGATGAGGTTAGAACTAAAGACCAACGCCTGAAAGAAAAAGGGGCAGAAGGCTATCTTAGGGAGAAGGAGGAGCAATAGATGATAGAACGGTACACTCTTCCGGAAATGGGGGCTATATGGACCGAAGAGAACAAGCTCAATAACTGGCTGCAAATAGAAATTGCCGCCTGTGAAGCCTGGGCGAAACTAGGACGAATTCCTGAGGAAGCCGTGGAGGTTATCAGAGCGAAAGCCTGTTTTGATGTACAGCGGGTCAAAGAAATCGAAGCGGAAGTACGCCACGATGTCATTGCCTTTTTGACCAATGTGGCAGAGAATGTTGGCGATGAGTCCAAATACATTCATTTGGGCATGACCTCCTCCGATATTTTGGATACCGGTCTGGCTATGCAGATGCGAGATTCCGCCGACCTCATCCTGCAAAAATTAGAAAGCCTGCAGGCTGCGATAGGAGAAAAAGCACGCCAGTATAAATATACCCTGAACATTGGGCGTACTCATGGAGTACATGGTGAGCCAACTACTTTTGGTTTAAAGATGGCCTTGTGGTATACAGAAATTCAGCGTAATATTGAGCGCCTTAAAGAAGCTCGCCGGGTAATTGCCTATGGAGCCATATCCGGAGCAATGGGCAACTTTGCTCATTTGGAGCCTCAGGTGGAGGAATATGTATGCCGCAAGCTGGGCCTGCAGCCCTGCCCGGTTTCTACGCAAATTATTCAACGAGATCGCCACGCCCAATTCCTGACCACCCTGGCCGTAATCGGCAGCTCACTGGAGAAGATGGCCACCGAGGTACGTAACCTGCAGCGCACTGAAATATTGGAGGTGGAAGAACCCTTTGCCAAGGGACAGAAGGGCTCTTCAGCCATGCCTCATAAACGCAACCCCATGATGAGTGAACGGGTGGCAGGTCTATCCCGGGTATTAAGAGGAAATGCCCTGGCTGCTTTGGAGAATGTTTCTTTATGGCATGAACGAGACTTAACCCATTCCTCCGTGGAGCGGATTATTATACCTGACAGCTGTATAATTCTCCACTATATGCTGGACAAGTTTACGGCGGTGGTGCGAGGTCTGGTAGTGTATGAAGATAATATGCGCAACAATATTGAGCGAACCCGGGGCCTGGTTTTCTCCCAGGAACTAATGCTGGCTTTAGTGGGTAAGGGTATGCTGAGAGAAGATGCTTACCGCCTAGTTCAAGGCCATGCCATGGAGAGCTGGACCAAGGGCCTTAGTTTTAAGGAATTGGTATTCCAGGACCAGGAGATAACCAGGCGGCTAACGCCTGAAGAATTGGATCAAGTATTTTCCTATGACATATACAGAGAAAAAGTAGACTACATTTTCCTACGCTGTGGTTTGGAGTAAAGGGGGACACAGTTGTGAAAATCTTGGACATGCTTTACGAAGGCAAGGCCAAAAGAATTTATGCTACCGAAGATCCGAACCTTTTAGTAATGAACTATAAAGATGAAGCTACCGCTTTTGACGGAGCCAAGAAGGGCATTATTGCCGATAAAGGTATAGTTAACAACCGGGTTTCCTGTCTATTATTTAATCTTTTGGAGAAACACGGTGTGGCCACTCATCTGGTAAAACAACTGGATGAGCGCAATGTGCTGGTAAAGCGGATGCAGATGATTCCCCTGGAGGTTGTAGTGCGCAACGTGATAGCGGGCAGCCTGGCTAAAAGGTTAGGCCGGGAAGAAGGCCTGGTTTTAGCCACTCCAGTTATCGAGCTGTATTACAAAAATGATGAACTGCATGACCCCATGGTAAATGAATATCATGCTCAGGCTTTAGGCTGGGCGACCAAGGAACAGCTGGCCATTATGCAGCAAAAGGCCTTGAAGGTAAACCGGGTTCTGCAGCCTTTTTTTGACAGTATTGGCATCATCCTGGTGGATTTCAAGCTGGAGTTTGGTCTTGCTAACGGGGAAATCCTGTTAGGTGATGAGATATCCCCTGATTCCTGCCGGCTCTGGGATAAAGAGACTATGGACAAGCTGGACAAGGACCGTTTCCGGCGGGATCTGGGCAAGGAAGCGGAAGCCTATCAGGAAGTGGTCCGGCGGATTGAGGCTGCGCTGGGCTAGATGTCTTATGTGTTATTGCCGTGAAATAGCCTGCGCAATGTCATAGCACCTTCGGGTGATGCACCCTGCCGGGTACAACTTAGGTTGCGAGGAGCGCAGCGGCGTGGATCTCTTTGCGAGCACTACCTGAAATATCGTTTGGGATTGCTTCGCTAAGCTCGTAATGACACGGAAGATGGCTTGCATTGTAAAAAGTTACTTGCGATGACATAGACTAGAGCTTATTGATTTTTGTTAGGAGGAGTTATCAGATGCTACAGGCCAACATCTACGTTACTCTCAAAAAAGAGGTGCTTGATCCTCAGGGAGAGGCTGTCAGCCGCTCCCTGCAGGTCCTGGGATACCAGGGAGTGCAGGAGGTACGCATCGGCAAATTCATCCAAATCATCCTGGATAGTGATGACCCTGAGGCTGCTAGCCGGCAATTGGAGGAGATGAGTGATAAACTCCTGGCTAATCCGGTTATTGAGGACTTCCGAGTAGAGATAGTGGCAGGTGAATAGCATGAAATTTGGGGTAGTAGTGTTCCCAGGGTCCAACTGTGATGCGGATTGTTACCATGTTATAAAACATGTAGCTCAACAGAATGTTGAGTATATCTGGCATAAACAGGATGATGTAAAGGGCTTTGATGCGCTCATATTGCCGGGAGGATTTTCCTACGGTGATTACTTGCGAACCGGAGCCATTGCTCGATTCTCGCCAATTATGCCGGCGGTAATTGAGTTTGCTCAGAGAGGCGGACCAGTTATCGGTATATGTAATGGATTTCAGATTTTATTAGAAGCAGGACTACTGCCGGGTGCCATGCTCCGCAACCGGAGCCTGACCTTTATTTGTGATACGGTTAACCTAAGGGTTAATCGTGCGGACACCATGTTCACCAATCAATATGTAAAAGATCAGGTACTGCAGATTCCCATTGCTCATGGGGAAGGCAATTATTACTGCGATGGGGAAACCTTAAAGAGACTGCAGGATAAGCAGCAGATCATTTTTACCTACTGTGATACCGAAGGTCGGGAAACAGCTGAGGTTAACCCCAATGGATCAGTAGCAAATATTGCCGGTATCATCAACGAACGCGGCAATGTACTGGGTATGATGCCCCACCCAGAGCGCCGCTCGGAACCCATCCTGGGTGGCAGTGATGGGCTGGATATTTTCCTGTCGATGATAGAGTGGCGCCAGGGGGTGAGTATGAGATGAAGGAACTAACTTATCGCCAGATGGGACTGCTGGATGAGGAATACCAGCAGATTAAAACCATTTTAGGCCGGGAGCCCAATTATTTGGAAACCGGGATGTTTGCAGTTATGTGGTCCGAGCACTGCGGTTACAAAAATTCCCGGCCCCTGCTGAAAAACTTTCCCACGGAAGGTCCCCAGGTTATCCAGGGACCGGGGGAAAACGCCGGTGTAGTAGATATTGGCGATAACCAAGCCCTGGTGTTTAAAATTGAGAGCCATAACCATCCCTGTGCTATTGAACCCTATCAAGGAGCAGCTACCGGTGTGGGAGGGATTGTGCGCGACATTTTTACTATGGGAGCACGCCCCATTGCCTTGCTGAATTCCCTGCGTTTTGGTGATTTACAGGATCCCCGGGTACGGCAGTTGTTTAGAGGAGTAGTAGCGGGAATTGCTGGATATGGTAACTGCCTGGGAATTCCGACGGTGGGCGGGGAAGTATATTTCCACTCTTCCTACCAGGAGAATCCGCTGGTTAACGCCATGTGTGTAGGCTTGGTAAATCAGGATGAAATTGCCCTGGCGGTAGTTGAGGAAGTAGGAAGTCCCATAATGCTGGTGGGGGCTAAAACCGGACGGGATGGTATTCATGGAGCCACCTTTGCCTCCGAGGAATTATCCGAAAGTTCTGCGGAAAAGCGACCTTCGGTGCAGGTAGGAGATCCTTTTATGGAGAAGCTGCTGATTGAAGCTTGTCTCGAGTTAATTCAAGAAGACCTGGTAGCAGGTATGCAGGATTTGGGTGCAGCCGGGCTGACCAGTTCTATAGCGGAAACCGCCAGCAAAAAAGGCTTAGGAGTAATGGTGGATGTTTCCAAAGTACCTCGCCGGGAAGAAGGTATGACCCCCTATGAGATCATGCTGTCCGAATCCCAGGAGCGGATGCTGATCGTTCCCCGTTCAGGTAAAGAAGATCGTATTGCTGAGATATTTGATAAATGGGGTTTGGATGCAGTTGTTATAGGAAAAGTAACCGGTGATGGCTTGTTTAAGGTTTATGAAGGAGAGGTTTTGGTCGGGGAAGTTCCGGTGGCAGCCCTTACTGAAGGCTGCCCGGTATATGTCCGGCAAGGTATCGAACCTCCTTATTATAAAGAACTTCAAGCCTATGATATTAACACTTTGCCGGGTTATGACCCGCAGGAAGCTTTGCTTAAATTACTGGCATCGCCTAATATTGCCAGCAAGAAGTGGGTTTATCGCCAGTATGATTATCAGGTAATGACTAATACCGCTATAGTGCCGGGTGATGGAGATGCAGCGGTTCTGAGAATTAAAGATACTATTAAAGGAGTAGCCCTGACCACTGACTGCAACAGCCGCATGGTGTACCTTGACCCTTACCGGGGCGGGAAGCTGGCCGTGTGCGAAGCAGCTCGCAACCTGGCTTGCTGCGGAGCCCGTCCCCTGGCATTAACCAACTGCCTCAACTTTGGCAACCCGGAAAAACCCTATATATACTGGCAGATGCAGAATGCTATCCGGGGGATGGCCGATGCCGCCCGGGCACTTAACACTCCCGTAGTAAGCGGTAATGTTAGTCTTTACAATGAAAGTAAATCAGTGGGAGTATTGCCTACGCCGGTGGTAGGTATGGTGGGATTGCTGCAGGATATAAGCCAACGCTGTACCATGTCCTTCAAGGATGAGGGTGATATTATAGTACTTCTGGGCAGGGTGAGAACCGAACTGGGAGGATCCGAGTACCTGGCAGTTTGTCACGGCATCGAAGCCGGAGAGGTACCTGACCCGGATTTGCAGGAAGAGATCCAATTAATAGAACTGCTTTTGGAATTATGTAGACGAAGGCTGATTAAGTCAGCCCATGACATATCCGAAGGCGGCTTGGCCGTCACCCTGGCTGAATCAGCTATCAAAGGCCGGCTGGGATTCACCGTGGACCTGCCCGGCACGTCTGATCAGGCTGCTCAGATATTGTTTTCCGAGGCTCCTACTCGGGTAGCAGTAAGCCTGGCAGCGAAAAATCTTGATACAGTTAAGAGTATTGCATCCCAGTACCAGCTACCTTTGACGGTTTTGGGACGAGTTGGAGGCAGGCGCTTGGTGATTGGTAGGAGTGATCATATGTTAATTGACTTAGACCTGGAGCAAGCAGCTCATACTTGGGGGGAGGTACTGGCATGTATTATGAAGTAATGGATAAATTCAAAGAGGAATGCGGGGTATTCGGCATATTTATCAACAACCCGGATAATATGACCGATGCAGCCCGCTCAACATTTTACGGTCTTTATGCCCTGCAGCACCGCGGCCAGGAGAGCGCGGGTATTGCCGTCTCCGATGGTCGGAGTATTCAGCTTCATAAGGGCGTGGGCCTGGTATCTGATGTTTTTACACCTGAACAGATCGATAATATGAAAGGTCATATTGCTATTGGCCATGTGCGGTATTCTACCACCGGAGAGAGCGGATTGGTCAATGCCCAGCCTTTGGTATTTCACTATTTGCAGGGCACAGTAGCGTTGGCCCATAATGGCAACCTAACCAATAATGCTGTGATGAGACGAAGATTGGCCACCTATGGTTCCATATTTCAGACCACCACTGATACGGAAATAATAGCTAATCTTTTAGCCCGCTACTCCCAGGACAAGATGGAGGACGCCCTGGCTAAATGTATGATTGACCTGAAAGGTGCCTTTGCCCTGGTAATTATGACCGAGGATACCCTGGTGGGAGTAAGGGATCCCCTGGGAATAAGGCCGCTGTGCCTGGGTGAACTGAACGGCAATTACGTACTGGCTTCCGAATCATCTGCTCTGCAAACTATAGGGGCGGAGCTGATACGCGATGTTAGCCCCGGTGAAATTGTAGTTATCAATAAAGATGGGTTGAAGTCCCAGCAGGTGGTTAATTCTCCCGGCCGAGCCCATTGTATTTTCGAATATATTTATTTTGCCCGGCCTGACAGTACTATAGACGGCATCAATGTATATCGCAGCCGTCGGGAGATGGGCCGGCAGCTGGCTAAAGAATGTAAGGACTTGGAGGTTGATTTGGTAATTTCAGTTCCTGATTCGGGCACTGCAGCAGCCCTCGGCTTTGCCGAGGAAGCAGGGATTCCTTTTGAAGAAGGACTTATGAAAAACCGTTATGTGGGACGAACTTTTATCCAGCCCACTCAAAAGATGCGGGAATTAGGGGTAAGACTAAAGTTGAACGCCATTGCCGAAATTGTGCAGGGCAAACGCATTGTAATGGTGGATGATTCCATTGTGCGGGGAACCACCAGCAAGCAAATCATCCAAATGCTGCGCCTGGCTGGCGCTACCGAGGTGCATATGGCGGTGGCCTCACCACCTACCAAATACCCATGTTATTATGGAATTGATACTTCTCGCCGGGAAGAGCTAATAGCCAGCACTATGGAGCCCCATGAAATTAAGGAGTTTATCGGTGCCGACAGCCTGCACTATATCAGTATGGACGGCATGCTGCAGGCCTTAAAACAGAGTGAGCCCTGTTTTTGCGCTGCCTGCTTCAATGGGTGTTATCCGGTGCCTTATGAAGAATAAAAGGCTGGCCTTTAGGGCCGGCCTTTAAACTATAACTGCTAAAGCCGATCTAGGAGTCAAAGGAGGTATATGATGAGCAAGGATGGCCTGGATTATAAACAGGCAGGAGTGGACATTGATGCGGCTAATCGCTCGGTGGAACTGATCAAGAAATGGACCGATAAAACTCGTCGTCCGGAAGTGTTATCTGGGATTGGCAGCTTTGGCGGCTTTTTTGCTCTGGATACCAGCCGTTATCCCAATCCTGTACTGGTATCAGGAACTGATGGAGTGGGGACCAAGCTGAAAATTGCCCAGATGATGGATATTCACAATACGGTGGGTATTGATCTGGTAGCCATGTGTGTAAACGATATTCTGGTACATGGTGCTGAACCCCTTTTATTTCTGGATTACATTGCGGTGGGAAAATTACAACCGCAGTTGGTGGAACAGCTGGTGCAGGGAATAAGCCAGGGGTGCTTGCAAGCCGGTTGTTCACTGATCGGAGGAGAAACTGCTGAAATGCCAGGTTTTTATGCTGAAGACGAATATGACCTGGCGGGCTTTACTGTTGGCGTAGTGGAACGGTCCCGCCTGCTGACCGGAGAAAATGTAGCCAAAGGTGATCTTTTAATTGGCCTGCCTTCATCGGGAGTTCACTCCAACGGCTATTCGCTGGTGCGCAAAGTCCTTCTGGAGCGGGCTGGTTTAAAGTTGGATCAGCATGTCGAGGAACTGGGGAAAACCCTGGGTGAAGAATTGCTGACTCCCACACGTATTTATGTAAAGCCTATTCTAAAACTGCTGGAGCATATCGAGATTAAAGCTATGGCCCATATTACCGGTGGAGGAATAGTTGAGAACCTGCAACGCAGTTTGCCCTCCGGTCTGGGAGCCCAGATCGATTCTGCTGCCATACCGGTTTTACCCGTATTCGACTTAATAGCCAGTGCCGGCAACGTTGAAAAGCAGGAAATGTATCGCACCTTTAATATGGGTATTGGATTTATACTAATCACTTCATCGCATTATTTGGATAACGCGTTAAAGTGCTTGCGTGATGAAGGAGAAAAACCTATAGTAATAGGAAGAGTATGCCAGCAAGATGAAGGAGTTGTGATCAAATGATCCAGATTCATCCTGCCGGCCGATTAAAGCTAGCTGTTCTGGCATCAGGGCGAGGCAGCAATTTTGATGCTATATATACAGCCACCCAGGACGGCCGCCTGAATGCAGATATAAAAGTACTGGTCAGCGACAAAGCTGAGTCACTGGCTTTGCAGAAGGCCCGTCAGCGTAAAATCCCGGCTTATTATTTGGACCCGAGCGCCTATAGCAGCCGTTCTGCTTACGAAACAGAACTGGTCAGCCTGCTGCGCCAGCACCAGGTGGAGGTGGTGGCTCTAGCCGGGTATATGCGATTAGTGGGAAAAGTAATGCTGGAAGAGTTTCGTCACTGCATTGTCAATATCCATCCAGCTCTGCTGCCGGCTTTTCCCGGTCTTAACGCTCAGCGCCAGGCTCTGGAATATGGAGTTAAGTTTAGCGGCTGTACCGTTCATTTAGTTGATGAAGGCATGGATACCGGGCCGATTATTATGCAAAGAGTGGTTCCGGTTTATGACTATGATGACGAGGACAGTTTAAGTACCCGGATTCTGGAACAGGAACACCAGGTTTACTGGCAGTCTCTGCAGCTAATGGCCGAAGGTAAACTATACCTTGATGGCCGCCGCGTAATTGTTAGAACATAAATTTCACCTGCGGCGCAGGCCACGACGAATGAAAAGTCATCTTTCGTGTCATTGCACCCTTCGGGTACTCCCGATGCACCCCTGCCGGGGTACCACTAAGGTTGCGAGCCCCGAAGGGGCGTGGCAATCTCATTTAACTTTCCTGTGACCCTCGTACGAGATCGCTACGTCGCTTCGCTCCTCGCGATGACACATAAGGAGAAAGGCGTTTTCACAACACTTGATTTGATAAGGAGTTTTAACAGGCCAAGGAGGTAATACATATGAAACGTGCATTAATCAGCGTATCCAATAAAGAAGGAGTGGTAGAGTTTAGCCGGGGGCTGGCTGATTTGGGCTATGAGATCATTTCCACCGGCGGAACCTACCAGACTATTAAAGACGCGGGCATACCAGTGCGTAAAGTCTCTGATATTACCGGATTCCCTGAAATCTTGGACGGCCGGGTCAAGACCTTGCACCCCAAAATTCACGGAGGCATTTTAGCTTGCCGTACTCCGGAACATATGGCCCAATTGGAAGCCAACCAGATCACTCCCATAGACATTGTGGCTGTCAACCTTTACCCGTTTCGCGAAACTGTAGCTCGGCCAGGAGTTACCCTGGAAGAAGCTATAGAAAACATAGATATCGGCGGGCCGGCTATGGTGCGGGCAGCAGCCAAGAATCACAAGTATGTAGTTATCGTAGTCAATCCCGCCCGCTATGAAACCATACTGGATGAACTGCGCAGTACGGGCAGTGTAAGCCAGGAAACCAGGTTTAAACTGGCCTGTGAAGCCTTCACCCACACAGCTGCATATGACAGTATGATATCTGCCTATTTATCCGGCCTCACCGGGGAAAAATTTGGAGACACGGTGGTGATAGGCGGGGAAAAAGTCTATGATCTGCGCTATGGTGAGAATCCTCATCAACAGGCAGCCTTTTATAGATTTTTCACACCGGGTCATGGCTTGCCGGATGCCCGGCAACTGAATGGCAAAGAGCTTTCCTATAACAACATTGTGGACACCCAGGCAGCCTGGGATCTGGTTTGTGAATTCGACCAACCAGCCTGTGCTATTATTAAACATACCAATCCCTGTGGAGTTGCGGTGGCTGACAATCTTGAAGAAGCCTTTGCCAAAGCTTTTGCCGCGGATTCTCTTTCGGCCTTTGGAGGAATAATTGCCCTGAACCGGAAGGTAGATGCCGATACCGCCCGGAAAATGGCGGAACCTTTTATGGAAGTAATTATTGCTCCGGATTATGAAGACGAAGCCCTGGAAATTTTAAGAGCCAAGAAAAACCTGCGGGTATTGAGCCTGCCGCTGACCAAGGATAGTGGCTGGCGCCTGCGCACAGTTGAGGGCGGGTTCGTAGTTCAGGATGAGGATAATGATCCTCAGGAACTGTCGCTTCAGGTCGTTACTTCTGTCTCACCTAAACCCGAACAGATGGGTGATCTGATCTTTGCCTGGAAAGTAGTTAAACATGTGAAATCCAATGCCATAGTGGTGGTTAAAGATGGTGTTGCAATTGGTGTAGGAGCTGGACAGATGAACCGGGTAGGAGCAGCGCGTATTGCCCTGGAACAAGCTGGGCCCGAGGCCCAAGGGGCGGTAATGGCATCGGATGCCTTCTTCCCCTTCAAGGATACCGTAGAACTGGCAGCCCAATATGGGATTGCAGCTATCATTCAGCCGGGTGGATCAGTTCGTGATGAGGAAAGTATCGAGGCTTGCAACCAGAATGGTATAGCCATGATCTTTACTGGAATTCGTCATTTCAGGCACTAATACAGAAATACAGGAGGCCACAATGGGGAAAAAGGTACTGGTAGTTGGTCAGGGCGGACGGGAACATGCTCTGGTGTGGAAGCTGGCGCAGAGCCCGCAGGTGGACAAAATCTATGCTGCACCGGGTAATCCGGGTATGGCTCAGTTGGCACAGTGTGTTAACATAGCAGCTTCTGATGTGCCAGGGCTACTGGATTTCGCTCAACAGGAAAAGATAGATCTCACTGTAGTTGGACCTGAAGATCCTTTAATGAATGGTATAGTGGATGCCTTTAAGGAAAAGGATTTGAAAATATTTGGCCCTACAGCTAAGGCGGCCCAATTGGAAGGCAGCAAAGTTTTCAGCAAAGAACTCATGCGTAAATACAATATTCCCACTGCTGATTACCAGGTTTTTGATGACCCTGAGGCTGCTGCCGCTTTTGCCTGTTCCTTTACTGACCGGGGCCAGCCGGTTGTTATCAAAGCCGATGGTTTAGCCGCCGGCAAGGGAGTCATAATTGCCGCCAGCAGCCAGGAAGCCTGCCAGGCAGTGAATGAGATCATGAGGGAAAAAGTATTTGGCGAAGCCGGCCGGCGTATAGTTGTGGAAGAATTTCTGCAGGGAGAAGAAGTCAGTGTATTTGCCCTGGCTGACGGCCACCGGGCGGTATTTCTGGTAGCCGCTCAAGATCATAAACGGGTTTTTGACAATGATCTGGGACCCAATACCGGTGGTATGGGCGCCTACACCCATCCTCCCATATACACCCAAGCGGTCCATGAGCAGGTGGACCGGGAGATTTTGCAAGCTACAGTGCAAGCCATGGCCAAGGAAAACTGTCCCTACCAAGGGGTCTTGTATGCCGGTTTGATGATTACTCCCAATGGGCCCAAGGTCCTGGAGTTTAATGCTCGTTTCGGTGACCCGGAAACTCAGGTAATAATGCCTGTTATCGAAGGTGACCTGCTGCCCCTTTTGGAAGCTGCAGCCGGAGGAGACCTGAGTTCAGTTGAAATTAAGGTTCGCCCGGATTATTGTGTTTGTGTGGTGCTAGCATCCGGGGGCTATCCGGGAACCTATCAAAAAGGCTATCCGATAACGGGCTTGGAGAACCTGGCTGAAAGCACTTTGGTGTTCCATGCTGGAACTGCTCTGCAAAATGGTCAACTGGTGACCGGTGGGGGCAGAGTCATGGCTTTAGTAACCCAGGCGGACTCTATGGAGAATGCCTTAGCTGCCGTCTATACCCAGATAAAACATGTAGATTTTACCGGTATGCACTATCGTACTGACATTGGCCGGCGTGCGTTAAACAGGGGGAGGTAGCTATGCCGGTATGGCATAATCCTTTTTTTCGCTTAATAGCTTTAGCTGCAGCAGCAGGCGCTTTGCTCTATATGCCCACGCGAGAGTTTCTGAAACTAACCTTTATGATGGGCATTCCTTTTATACTGCTGCTGGGATTCAACCGGCGCCAGCAGCGTTGGGGAGTTAAGTGGTGCCTTTCGGCATTGCTGCTCTTGGCCGTGACCGGTGCCTATGGTTATTTTTTGACAGAACTGCCGGAACGTATTGAAGTGCGGCGTATTATAAGTGAAGGTGGGGCTCTGGTTGCCGAAGGTCATTATGACCAGGCTATCAACGAGTACCGCAAACTGGCCGATTTGGGCAGAGAAAAAAAGATGCAGGAAAAAATTGCCCAGGCTGAAGATGAGAAACATGCTGCTTTAAGCCTGCAGAGAGGAAAACAACTGTTATCACAGGGGAACAAGGAGGAAGCTCTGCAAGTGCTGGAGAGTATCCCGGGGGATACCCGAGCAGGGAAGGAAGCTATCAAGCTTATAGCAGCCATAAATAAGGGGGAATCATAGGATGGTTACACTTGCGCAGGTAAAAGCCAGTGAACTGGTGCAGCAGTATATGAAAATGGGCAACAACTTTATTGGCAATATAGGGGCAATACAACATAATATCGAACATGCAGAACTAACCTCTGAGCTGTGCCGGAACATACTGACCACCCTTGGTTACTCGGAAAAAGAAGCTGAACTAGGTGCGATCGCTGGTTTTTTGCATGACATAGGCAACCTGGTTAATCGCTATGGACATGGGATGTCCGGAGCTTTGATAGCTTTTAAGATATTGTTGGATTTAGATATGGATCCAGAGGATATTGCTACCATTATGGGAGCTATTGGCAATCATGAAGAGCAAGCGGGTGGGCATTGTGTAAACAATGTAGCTGCAGCTCTAATTTTAGCGGATAAATCTGATGTACATCGTTCCCGGGTTCGTAAACAAGACTTCGCTGCTTTTACTGCCCGGGACCGGGTTAATTACGCGGTTACCCATTCCAGTCTTCATGTAGATGCTCAACAAAAGAAAATAACTTTGAGCATCACCATCGATACCAGTGTTTGCTCGGTGATGGAGTATTTTGAAATCTTTCTGACCAAAATGCTTATGAGCCGGCGCGCTGCCCAGCACCTGGGCTGTGAGTTCGAGTTGCTCATAAATGATTACAAACTGCTGTAACAAGAGGGGAGGAAAGATAATGAGCTTTGCACCCCATTGGAAGGACGAAAATACTGACTATCTGGTAGAGGCCCTGCTTTGCCTGGAAAACCAGGATGATGCCTACCGGCTGCTGGACGACTTGTGTACTATAAGTGAAATCAAGGCTTTGGCACAACGCCTGCAGGTCGCACGTATGCTATCCCAAGATGTGACCTATAACACTATCGCTGCCAGCACCGGAGCCAGTACCGCTACCATCAGCCGGGTCAAGCGCTGTTTGCATTATGGAGCAGACGGCTACCAGAGAGTTTTGCAGCGATTAGAAGAGGAGAAATGACATGAAAAACCGGGAAATACCTAAAGGACTGCGCGACCTTCTGCCCGAGGAAGTAGCTGTGCACAGAGATATGCAGCATAAGGCAGCCCGTCTTTTTACCAGTTACGGATACCGGGAAGTGGTGACCCCTACCTTTGAATTTCTGGAGGTGGTGGAGGCCGGTACCGGGGGAGATATCCGCAAGGATTTGTTTCTCTTTATGGACCGGGAGGGAGGCATACTCTGCCTGCGCCCGGAGATGACAGTATCTATAGCCCGTTTGGCCGCCACCCATATGCAGGATCAGGATTTTCCGCAAAGATTGTATTATATGTGCAATGTGTTCCGCCATGTACAACCTCAACGGGCTCAGTATCGTGAGTTCTGGCAATTGGGGATTGAATTGCTGGGGGCATCAGGGGCTTGGGCCGATGCTGAAGTAATAACCATTGCTGCCAAGACTATGCGGGAGATGGGCTTAAGCGATTTTAAGATAAGCCTCAACCAGATTGCCATATTTAATAGCCTGCTCCGGGATAGCGGGCTCAACGAAGAGGATCAGAATCAGATTCGCCACCTGGTAGAGAGAAAAGATCTGGTGGAACTGGCGCGTACCTTGGAAAGATTGGACATTAATGATGATATTAAGGAAAGTATAGCTCTGATGCCGGTACTGCACGGGGGCTTGGAAGTATTAAACCGGATACCCTATGCCGAACATAACCGCCAGGCAAGTGAAGCCATACGGGAACTGGAAAAGGTATATGAGGCATTGAAAGTCTGTGGTGTCATGGAACATATTGTGCTGGATCTAGGAGTTTTACGTGGTCTGGATTACTACACCGGAGTAGTCTTCGAAGGTTACTCTCCGGATTTAGGATATGGACTGCTGGGTGGCGGGCGCTATGACAATCTTATGGGCCATTTTGGCTTGGACCGTCCGGCTACCGGATTTGCACTGGGCTTAGACCGGTTAGCCCTGGTGGTTGAACAGCAGCAGGGATTGCCCCGCCGTTTTCTGGTGGGAGGAGCCAATTTTGCCACTGTGGTGGCGGAAGCTGACCGGCTGCGCCAGCAAGGCTGTATTGTAGAAATGGATGTGGAAGGCTGCAGCAAGGATCAGCTGCAGCGCAAACTGCAGGGGCGCAGCGAATATCATCTCATTTACCTGGAAGAGGAGCCGGAGGTGAATCAGTGTGGCCAGTGATACCTTGACTATTGCTCTATCAAAAGGCAATCTACTGAAACCAACTATTAAAATGTTTTCCCTGGTAGGTCTGCCCGTTGAGGGAGTGGATGAAGACAGCCGTAATATGGTGTTTACGTTTACCGAACCAGCAGTGAAATATATAATGTGCCGGCCCACTGATGTGCCTACCTATGTGGAACAGGGCGCCGCTGACCTGGGAATAGTGGGCAAGGATGTGATCGAGGAACAGTCCCGGGACGTCTTTGAACTGGCTGATCTCGGATATGGCTACTGCCGTTTTGTGGTAGCAGGTCCTCAGAAGCTGCAGGGAACCCCCCTGAAGGGGATGAATTATACACGGGCAGCTACCAAATTTCCCATGGTGGCCGAGCGCTTTTTCCGCAGTCAGGGGCTGCAGGTAGAGATAATAAAACTCCATGGCAACATTGAGTTGGCCCCTATAATGGGCCTGTCCGATATAATCGTAGATATTGTATCAACAGGCCGGACCTTGCGGGAAAACAACCTGGTGGAACTGTTTAATATTATGGAATCCACCACCCGTCTGATCTGCAACCGGGTTAGCTATCGCACCAAGCATAAGCAGATTCAGCCTTTGGTGGAATTAATGCAAAATACTGTGAAAAGTGGGATGATATCATGAAATTAAGAAGGATTAATGCTACCGGTCCCGAAATGGAACAATTCCTTAGTAGCCATTATGCAGACCTGCAGCAGTTCCAAGAACGGGTGGCCAGCATCGCCGCTGATGTTAAGGAGCGGGGTGACCGGGCCCTGTTTGAACTGACTCGTAAATTTGATGGTGCCCCGATAGATCACAGTACTTTTCTCGTAACTGATGAAGAAATTGATAAAGCTTATGATTTGGTGGATGATGAATATCTGGATGCTCTGCGCCATGCCATAGATAATATCTACGAATTTCACCTGCGGCAATTGCGCAACTCCTGGATGGAGCCTGATGAGCGGGGCAACATCCTGGGCCAGGTTTTCCGGCCTCTGGAGAGGGTGGGCATATATGTTCCCGGGGGAACGGCCGCTTATCCCTCCTCAGTCCTGATGAATGCCATTCCTGCGCAGGTGGCCGGGGTTAAGGAAATAGCCATGGTAAGTCCTCCGGCTAAAGACGGTACCCTTAATCCTTATACCCTTGTGGCAGCAGCTGAACTGGGACTGGAGGAAATCTACAAAATGGGGGGAGCCCAGGCGGTATTTGCTCTGGCCTGGGGCACGGAGAGTGTTCCTAAAGTTGATTTGATCAGCGGGCCAGGCAACATCTATGTAACCCTGGCCAAGAAAATGGTCTATGGGGACGTAAATATAGATATGTTAGCCGGGCCCAGTGAAATTCTCATCATTGCTGATGCCAGTGCTGATCCAGCCTACATAGCCGCTGATTTGATGTCTCAAGCCGAGCATGATGTGCTGGCCCGCAGTATTCTAGTAACCCACCAGGAAAGCCTGGTGGAACAGGTGGAAGCTGAGCTGCAGCACCAGGCTGCTGCCCTGTCGCGCCGGGATATCATTGAAAAAGCATTGGCTGAGCAAGGGGCGGTGATTCTAACCGAGGATCTGAGGCAAAGCTGTCAGGTAGCCAACTTGGTCGCCCCTGAGCATTTGGAACTGCTGGTGGAAAAACCTTTTGAAATCCTGCACCTTATTGAAAATGCCGGCGCCATTTTTATGGGGGCTTATACTCCCGAACCGGTAGGGGACTACTTTGCCGGCCCCAATCACATTCTGCCTACTGGTGGTACAGCACGTTTTTACTCCCCGGTAACGGTGGATACCTTCCGCAAAGCCTCCAGTATAATCTGCTATTCTAAAGCAGGACTTCTGGAAAGTGCGGATGAGATTATTAAATTGGCGACAGTAGAAGGATTAACTGCTCATGCCAATTCTATTAAAGTGCGAAAGGAGAAGGCTAATGGGTGAGGAGATCAGAAGTGCGGATATCCAGAGGAAAACCTCAGAGACGGAGATACTGCTCCAGATCGGACTGGATGGCACTGGTCGTCATCAGATTGACACAGAAATTCCCTTTTTTAGTCATATGCTTACCCTGTTTGCCGTACACAGCTTGTGCGATTTGAAAATCGCAGCCCGGGGTGATATTGAAGTTGATGATCACCACAGTGTGGAGGACATAGGGATCTGCCTGGGGCAGGGAATTAAACAGGCTCTGGGGGAGAAACGCGGCATAAAGCGCTATGGTGAAGCCACAGTACCTATGGACGAAGCCTTGGTCAGAGCAGTCATTGATTTGTCAGGCCGGCCCTATCTGGTTTTTAATGCCGACCTGCCTAAGGAAAAAATAGGCGGATTATCCTCTGAAAACGTGCAGGAATTCTTTTATGCGTTGGTAGTATCCGCTGGCATGAATTTGCATATAGATGTAATTCGCGGGAGAAATTCTCACCATATAGTGGAGGCTATATTTAAGGCCTTTGCCCGGGCCTTCAGGGAAGCCATAGCCATAGAGCCAAGGGTGGAAGGAGTCTGGTCATCTAAGGGCAGCCTGTAAATAGCAGGGAGGTAAGGAATTCACTTGATTGTCATAATTGATTATGGAGTAGGAAATTTGGCCAGTGTCCAAAATGCCTTTCGCAAAGTAGGTTTCCCCAGTTTGATAACAAGTAAGCCTGAGCAGATTCTTAAGGCTACCAGAATAGTTTTGCCGGGAGTAGGGGCCTTTGCTGACGGAATGGACAGTTTGCAAAAACTGGGATTGACACAGGTTATATATGAAGCAGTCCAGAAGGGAATCCCACTGTTAGGTATATGTTTGGGCATGCAGATGCTATTTTCCACCAGTGAAGAAGCAGGATTACATCAGGGATTGAACTTGATACCCGGAAAGGTCCGCCGTTTTCAGCTGCCCAGTTCCTATAAGGTTCCCCACATGGGCTGGAATAGGATCAGGGTGACCGATAACAGTAGATTATTCAATAATATCCCTTCCGGCAGCTACGCTTATTTTGTACATTCTTTTTATACTGAGCCGGAGGACCCGCAGGTTAAAGCGGCCAGTTCTGATTATGGAATAGAGTTTACCTGTGCCGTAGAAAAGGGCAACATCTTTGGAACCCAGTTCCACCCGGAAAAGTCCAGCCAGGTGGGGCTTAGGGTACTTCGCAATTTTGGGGAGCTGAAAGTATGACTATTTATCCAGCCATAGATCTTAAGGATGGCCAGTGTGTAAGGCTGGTGCAGGGCAAATTAACCAACCAAACGGTCTATTCCAGTACTCCAGCTGATGTGGCGCAGCGTTTTCAGCAGCAGGGAGCCCGCTGGTTGCATATTGTAGACTTGGATGGAGCCTTTTCGGGCAAGCCCGCTAATTTGAAAGCCATTGAAGCCATAGCCGATGCAGTGACCATACCGTTTCAGGTAGGTGGGGGACTGCGCAAGGTCAGCGATGTAGAACAAATGCTGCAGGCTGGAGCCAGCCGGGTAATAATCGGAACCCGGGCGGTGGAGGGCCCCGATTTTATTAAACAGCTATTGGATGAATTCGGCAATGAACGCATCATATTAGGTCTTGATGCCCGGGATGGAAAAGTAGCTGTTCAGGGATGGGTAGAAACGGCGGAGCTAACCGCTGTTGATTTAGGAAAGCAGATGAAAGAGCTTGGGATTAAAACCGCTGTATATACCGATGTTTCCCGGGATGGACTTTTAGCCGGACCTAATCTGGAGGCCACCCGGCAGGTGGCTATCAATACCGGATTATCTATTATAGCCTCAGGTGGAATTTCAGCCGTGGAGCATATCAGTTCCTTAAAGGCTATGGAAGCCGACGGTGTGGTGGGGGCAATTATCGGCAAGGCCCTGTATGAAGGCAGAATAACCCTAGCTCAAGCCCTGGCGGCAGCTATAAAATGAAAAGATGAGGTTGGAAATATGTTGACGAAGCGAATTATACCCTGCCTGGATGTACATAACGGGCGGGTGGTCAAAGGTATTAACTTTGTAAACTTAAGGGACGCTGGTGATCCAGTGGAGCTGGCTTCCTTTTATGATATGGAAGGTGCGGATGAATTAGTATTTTTGGATATAAGTGCCTCCCATGAAGGCCGTAAAACCATGGTGGATGTGGTGCGCCGTACGGCGGAACAGGTGTTTATACCCCTGGCCGTCGGAGGAGGGATCAGTACTATTGACGATATACGCAGCCTCCTGGCAGCCGGAGCTGACAAGGTATCCATCAATTCTGCGGCCATTAAAGATGCCGCTTTGATCACGGAGGGGGCCCGCAAGTTCGGCAGCCAGTGTATTGTGGTGGCTATTGATGCCCGCCGGGATGGAGAGTCTTATCAGGTTTATATTAACGGCGGCCGGATTCCCACTGGCAAGGATGCCCTGGAATGGGCTAAGGAAGCGGAACGCCGCGGTGCAGGGGAAATCCTGCTGACCAGCATGGATAAGGATGGAACTAAAGATGGGTATGACCTGGAGCTCACTGCTTTAATCAGCCAAGAGGTAGGTATCCCGGTGATAGCCTCGGGAGGAGCCGGTAATCTTGACCACCTATACGAGGCAGTTACCATCGGCCAGGCTGATGCGGTATTATGCGCTTCCATTTTCCATTACCGGGAATACTCGATTAAAGAGGCCAAAGAATACTTGCGGGAAAAAGGAGTTTCAGTGCGTTTATGAAAGATTTAAAATTTGATGCTCACGGACTAATTCCAGCTATAATTCAGGATGCCGGTTCCGGCCAGGTTTTAATGATGGCTTATATGAACCAGGAAGCCTTGGACCGGACAATAGCTACCGGACGCACCTGGTTTTATTCACGCAGCCGGCAGAGTCTGTGGATGAAAGGTGAAACCTCGGGTAATATCCAAACCGTCAAAGAAATTCGTTATGACTGTGATCAGGATACTTTGCTGGTACTGGTAGAACAAACCGGGGCAGCTTGCCATACCGGGCATTATTCTTGCTTTTACCGCAGCCTGGAGGGACAGGAGCTGGAACCGGCGCGTTTTGATGCCAGCTGTGTTTACCAGGCGAAAGAAGGTCCGGCCATTCTGCTGGAACTGATGGATGTGATACGACAGCGCCAGAAGGATAGACCGAAGGGTTCCTATACCACATATTTATTTGATAAAGGCCTTGATAAAATCTTGAAAAAAGTAGGAGAGGAAACCGCTGAAGTAATAATTGCTGCGAAAAACCCGGACAATTCGGAACTAATCTATGAAGCATCCGATTTAATTTATCACCTGTTAGTGCTTCTGGTGGAAAAGGGTGTTGATATAACTGATATATTCGGAGAGCTACGCTCCCGCAGGTAAAAAGGAAGAACTTACGAGTCATTGCGAGCCCCGTCAGGGGCTCGCAATCTCTGTGCCGACTAAACCAACCACGGCTTGGCAGGGTGTTAGACTGGATGCAGGGGATTAGCCGGCTCGTTCCGGGACTCCTCGCCTGCAACACATCGGCTTACTTCGGTGCGAAGCGGATCGCTCGTAATTCGACATCCATGCACTCAGTACTCGCTGCTCGAAACATCCTGTTTCTCGCTCCGCTTCGCAGCCCTCAGTTTCGCCGTGGGTTGCAACGGCTCGTCGTAGTCACTCGCCCGGCTAATACCCCTGCTCAAGCCGTACCCGATGTTTTGGTCCATCGTGGTCTATACCACAGGTGATAGTTGCGAGCCCCGTCAGGGGCTCGCAATCAGACTGTCGAAAAAGCCTATTAACAGTTTGGAAGTTCGAGATTGCCACGGCACTTCGTGCCTCGCAATAACACATAAAATGACTTTCGGTTCTGTCATCGGCCGTTCCGGCACTACCGATGTTCACTATCGTTCACGGCTAATGTTGCGAGGAGCGTAGCGACGCGGCGATCGTTTGACCAGCATGTTTGCTGAGCCGATGGGCTGAAAGAAGCCCTATCACCTAACCAGCGGGAAGATAACCCGAGGGCAAGGGCGTCACTGGTAACGGTGGGGTCTGAAGGAAGCCGTAGGGGGAATTCGGAACATA
>JAKPGY010000132.1 GCA_029550685.1 Bacillota bacterium | reverse complement strand
AACGTTAAGGTCAATATTTATTTACCGGGAAAAGTAGGGGGCGATGCCCACATCGCCCCGCTAGTAATATTTGCTTTTGAGAGGATATCCCCAGCTAAATCCGGGAACAAAAAGCTTTGCCAAATTCTACTCCCTTGGCATAGCCTTCATCATCGGGATTCCATAGCACCTTGAGACCAGGTTCAATAACTTCCAGTTTGGCTTCTTTCAAGCGGGATTCGATAATGCCTACCGATTCCCCGCTCCATCCATAGGAGCCAAAGGCAGCGGCTTTTTTGTTCTTGAATCCCAAGCCGGCTATCATTTCGATAATACTGGCGGCACCGGAAAGGATGCCCCGATTTATGGTGGATGAACCTACCAGGAAGGCCTTGGACTTGAAGATTTCGGTAATAACATCATTTTTGTCGGAAAGACCCACATTGAAAAGTTTGACGGCTACACTGCTGTCTGCCTCTTTGATGCCTTCAGCGATAGCTTCCGCCAATCTCTTGGTGCTATTCCACATGGTGTCATAAACAATGGTAATCTGGTTTTCCTGGTAATTATCAGCCCACTCCAGGTACTTGTGAATAATTTGGGCAGGGTTGTCCCGCCAGATTACTCCATGACTTGGGGCAATAATATCAACGGGCAGGTTTAGACTGAGTACTTCCTGAATCTTTTTGGTTACCAGCGGACTGAAGGGAGTAAGTATATTGGCATAATATTTAATGGCTTCCTGGTATAATTCAGCCTGATCAACCAGATCGTTATACATTAACTCTGATGCATAGTGCTGTCCAAAGGCATCATTGCTGAACAGGATATTATCACCGGTCATATAGGTAAAGGAGCTGTCAGGCCAGTGAAGCATTCTGGCTTCAACGAATACAAGCTGACAGGAGCCTAAGTCCAGAGTATCCCCGGTCTTAAAGGGGACAAGTTCCAATCCTGATGATAGTGGCCTTTCAGAATTTTAGCCCCGTTAGAGGTACAATATATCGGAGTTTCTGGAATCTCCTTCATCAGCAGCGGCAGGGCACCGCTATGGTCAATCTCGGCATGATGAGCAATAATATAATCTATTTGCTGCAGATCCACTTCTTTTTTTAAGTTCTCTACATATTCCTCTGCAAAAGGTTCCCACACCGTGTCAATTAATACTGTTTTCTTGTCTCTGACTAAATAAGAGTTATAGGAACTGCCCCGGTGGGTGGAATACTCATGGCCGTGGAATCTTCTCAGTTCCCAATCAATTTTGCCTACCCAGCTAACCCTATCAGTGACAGCAAAACTCATAAAGCCACCTTCTTTCGTAAGTTATATACCACATAAGCATTCGTAGTATCTCCAATTCTAGCATATGCCATCGTTACGCACATCTTTTGATTAATGTTTTCCAAAATGCTGTTATACATGCGAATGGCAACTATCAGAAGCAATGACCCCCGAGCCCGCCTTGGCTTCTTTCCGAGTAATATATTTACAATAGAGAAACATTGTGTTAACCTAACAATTAATATGAAAGTCATGAAGACTTTCAGTTAAATACATACCCAGACAAAATGAACTTCATATTAAGGGAAACCACGAAGGTAAATCCGCAGGAAGCGGAGATATATACCTTCGTTTTTTTATGGGAAAGGAGCCGAGTTATGAACAAAGAATGGTGGGAACGAGCGGTTCAGTTTCACGGCCATGAATGCCCTGGACTGGCTATTGGCTGCAAAGCCTGTGAAGCAGCGATGGAGGAACTGGGCTTTATGTTTTCGGCTGACGAAGAGATAGTTTGTGTAACCGAGAACGATGCCTGCGGAGTTGATGCCATTCAGGTTATTACCGGATGTACTTTTGGCAAGGGTAATCTGATCTATCGAGGAACTGGCAAAATGGCTTTTACTTTCTTTGCTCGTGACCTTGGGAAAAGCCTGCGCTTAGTTTTCAAACCCCTGCCGCCGGAAATGGATCGCGGCCAGCGTCAACAGTATATTCTCCACGCGGCGGTTAAGGATCTGTTCGAGTTTAAGCATCCTAACTATCAATTGCCGGAGAAGGCCCGCATATTTAACTCAATGGTATGTGAAAAATGCGGGGAGGCAGCAGCGGAACATAAAATGCGCTTGCAGGATCACAAAACCGTTTGTCTGGACTGTTTTGAGGAATACACGCGAGGATGGTAAGTAACGAGTACAGCCGATATATAGGCCGCAAACGGGGCGTTATTTTTATACTGGTGCTGTTGCTTATTATTACGGCGCTTTGGGCACTTAATACCGGCTCAATAGCGTTGAATCCGGTTCAAGTTTTGAAAACTTTAATAACCGGCGGAAATCAGGTCGAAAATGTCGCCATTTGGAACATTCGCCTGCCCAGGATTCTGGCAGGTTTAGTGGCCGGTGCCGGGTTGTCGGTAGCCGGGTGCGTAATGCAGAACAATTTGCGCAACCCCCTGGCATCGCCTTCTACCCTGGGAATATCTAATGCGGCTGCCTTTGGGGCGAATGTGGCTATCATCCTTCTGGGCGCAGGTACTATTGCCAATACCGGTGCTGGACAAGTAATAATAAACAACCCTTATATGGTAACCATATTAGCTTTCCTGTTTGCTATGTTGGCAGCCCTTCTTATTGTGTGCCTGGCTAAGTTTGGAGGGTTCACTCCCGAGGCCATCGTCCTGGCCGGAGTTGCCCTGGGGTCTTTATTCACCGCCGGCACTACCATCATCCAGTATTTCGCCGAGGATGTTAAAGTGGCGGCGGTAGTATTCTGGACTTTTGGAGATTTAGGCCGGGCTGCCTGGAATGAAGTATTCATAATGCTGGTCCTGGTAACCATGGCGTTAGGGTATTTCTTCTTAAAAAGCTGGGATTACAATGCCATCAGCAGCGGCGAGGAAACCGCCCGGGGATTGGGAGTGAATGTTGACCGGGTACGTATGGCAGGTATGCTGGTTGCTTCGCTAATTACAGCCGTAGCTGTGTCGTTTCTGGGGATTATTGCCTTCATAGGATTAATAGGACCCCAGATAATGCGCAGGATTATTGGTGATGATCACCGCTTTCTGATTCCCTCCTCAGCTTTGTTAGGCTCCTTGATCCTGCTGGCAGCCGATACCGTGGCCAAGACGGTGATTGCACCGGTAGTACTTCCAGTGGGAGCGGTTACTTCATTTTTAGGGGCTCCGCTGTTTCTGTATTTATTAGTAAGGGGGTATAACAGGAAATGATTCTTTCAGTGAAAGACCTGGCTTTTAAGTATCCTGGCCGTTCAGTGTTACAGGATATTGCCTTTGACGTGGCGCCCGGAGAATGCTGGGCTGTTCTGGGTATCAATGGTGCCGGTAAATCCACCCTATTAAAATGCCTGAATCGCATCTTAAAACCCCAAAAAGGAGTTGTGTATATTCGCGAAAATGAGGTACTAAAACTCAGTAATCTGGAACTGGCTCAGAAAATGGGATATGTCTCCCAGCACCAGGAAAGAAATCGCATCACGGTATTTGATGCCATATTGCTGGGCCGCAGGCCTCACATTAAGTGGGATGCTTCCAAACATGACCGGCAGGTAGTAAGGCAAGTTATGGAGATGCTGGATTTAGAGGATTATGCCATGAGGTACCTGGATGAACTGAGCGGGGGTGAATTGCAAAAGGTAGTGATTGCCCGGGCTTTAGCCCAGCAACCGGATGTCCTGCTTTTGGATGAACCCACCAGCAGCCTGGATTTAAAAAATCAAATGGAAGTAGTCCGTTTAATTAAGAAGGTGGTCACCCATAACCATATTGCAGCTGTAGTTACTATGCACGACTTGAACCTGGCCCTGAGATTTGCTGATAGGTTTGTCATGTTAAAAAACGGCACTATATTTGCCACGGGAGGACGGGAGATTATAACAGCAGAGAATATCGAGAGTGTTTATTCTTTGCCGGTGGAGATAAAAACCTTTGACACTATACCACTGGTAATACCCAGGTAAATAATAGGGGGGAAGCATGGTGAAAAAAGTATTAATAGGTTTATTGGCTCTGATGCTGGTAGGGACCGCATTGCTGGCCGGGTGTGGAGGGAGCCCGGATAACTTGGATGAGAATGTGGGGATTACTATAACAGATATGGCTAACCGCACAGTTACTATTAAAGGACCGGTAGAAAGAGCAGTAGCCATTGGCCCAGGTGCCCTGAGATTGTATACATATATAAATGGCACAGACAAACTGGTGGGAGTGGAACAGATCGAAGTAGATAGTGCCGTCGGCCGGCCTTATGACCTGGCACATCCTGAGTTGGCTGATTTACCGGTAATTGGGCAGGGAGGGCCGCAGAATGTCCCTGATCCGGAAAAAATCCTGGCGGTTTCTCCGGATGTTATCTTTAGTACTTATGGAGAGGAACTGGCCGACATTGATAATCTGCAGGCCCAAACCGGCATTCCGGTAGTAGAACTCAGCTATGGGGAAGTTGCAGTATTCGATCCGGCAGTTTATGATTCACTAAAGTTAATAGGGCAAATCATGAATAAGGAACAGAGAGCCCAGGAAGTGGTTGATTATATGCTGGGATGCCATGCTGATCTGAACCGCCGTACGCAAGATATACCTGAGCAGGACAAACCCCGGGTCTATATAGGAGCACTGGGATCCCGGGGAAGTCATGGAATAGAAAGTACCCGGGGAAACAATACTTTACTCAATGCCATTAATGCCGTTAATGTAGCTGATGAAACAGGCAGAACCGGTTCTTTTATGATTGATAAAGAAAAGCTGTTGGCTTGGGATCCAGATATCCTTATTATCGATGCAGGCGGTCTGGCTATGGTACAGGAAGATTATAAGAAAAATCCTGGTTTTTACCGGGCTTTAACCGCTGTTAAGAACGGCCGGATATACCGGCAGCTGCCGTACAACTACTATACTACTAATCTTGATACAGCTATGGCGGATGCTTACTTTCTGGGTAAAACCATTTATCCTGAGAGTTTTGCAGATATTGACCCCGCAGCCAAAGCCGATGAAATATATAGCTTTTTATTAGGCAAGCCTCTATACCAGCGAATGTGCCAGGACTTTGGCGAATTTGCCCAGATTAGACTGGATTAAGCACAACTGAGAGCCAGGGTGTGGCTGTGCCAACTGGTAATAGAAAGTAAAAGGAGCAACAGGTACGAACCTTTGCTCCTTTTTCAGTTAAGCATTTTTATCTTCCGGCAATTCGGAATCATCCTGCTGGGCTTTCCTGAATCCTTTAATGGCTTTGCCCATAGATTCAGCTAACTGAGGCAATTTACCCGGTCCAAAAATGATTAATACAATAACCAGTATGAGAACCAGTTCCCAGGGGCCAAAATTTCCGATTAAGCCAAACATATAATTCCTCCCTCTGCTTTAATTTGCTATCATAAAGCACCGCTCTATCAAGCGTAGCTATGCAATCCCGGCAACAGGTAGTTGACTCCGAAGAAGGTAAACAGTACCAGCCCAAAGCCAATTATGACCATCCAGCGGGTTGTATTGGCCGGCCAATCCCGGCTGCGGTAAACATGCAGGTAAATGGCATAGATTATCCAGGTTATCAAAGCCCAGGTTTCTTTGGGATCCCAGGACCAGTACCTGCCCCAGGCCTGTTCTGCCCAGACAGCTCCCAGTACAATGGACAGTGACAGCAGGGCAAAACCTCCCCCTACCAGTAGATAGATGTAATCGTCTTTAATCGACTGCCCAGTTTTAAAAAACTGCACTACAGCCAGTCCTGCAGCCAAGGCAAAGGCAGAATAGGATACAGCTGCGGTAACAACGTGTACGGTCAGCCAGGGACTCTTTAAGGCCGGCATTAGAGGAGCGACTGAACCAAGTTGATCTTTCATTAATATTGCTACCAAAGATACCAGCAAAGCTGATATTAACATCACTATACCAGCGGCAGATTGTATAGGGTAGCGGGTTTGCATGAGCAAGTACAGCAGAACGGTTATCCAGCTGAAGCTCAACAGGAACTCCAGACCGTTGGTTAAGGGCAGCATGCCAGTCAATACTGTTCGCATGACCAGTATGACCAGGTGCAGTATGCATCCTAATATGGCCAGGACCAAAGCGACTTTAACAACCCAGTTTTTAGCGTAGTTGTTACCCCAAAAATAAAGCAGGGCTGAGGCAAGATAACAGAACAGCACCACATATAATAATTCATCCATCAATACTTCCATATTCACCTCTCCCTATTCATGTATATCATCAGTTTTAATGGTATTCTTTTTTCTACCCGGCGCTGCCAGTATGGCCAGACACACCCCTAACATCAGGGCAAATCCGCCGGTAATTACCAGAGGTAGTCCCGGATCGGATTTAACTTCGAGAATAGTGTAAGGTTCAACTCCGGTAAAGGTAACATACACATTTTCATCAATTTCGGTGGGTTCGTTCAGTTTGGCAGCTCCTATTCCTAAGAGCTCATCGTTCTCATATACCGAAATAATAATATGGGGATTATCAGGGCGCAAGGTAACTGACTGCATTCCATAGGCGGGGTTGAAGTTGGGAATATACTTATAAATTTTCACCCGGCGGTTCGTGCCGTCCGGATATAACCACTCGCCTTCAAAGAATCGCTCTGCCTTTTCTGCACCATTCTCATCTAGATAAGCGGCTTGGACCAAATAACCGTAGCTGGTTTGATAAGCTTTCACTCCCTGGTAACTTAAAGGGTAGTTTACACTGATTTCAACCTGGTCCATTATTCGACCTTTTTCCAGGATGGTAACCTCAGAGATATACTGGGAAGGTGAACCGTCTTCATTGAATTCGATTCTGAATTCATCCAGCTGCAGTGTAAAAGGATGTTTAATATCCAGGACCTGAGATATATCCACCTGATCGCCGGCTAACAAGTGTATTCTCTCATTCTGGCCAGAGGTAGCATATATCAGGCCGCCCACTAAAACCAGGACAATACCCAGATGCAGTGTTAAGATGCCCAGTTGCCTGAACCAGACCCTACTGCCGAATCTTTTAAGCAAAACCCGGTAAGTTAATTTAATCCGGTTAAAGGTGCAGAGAATCATATTTATCAACAACAGAAGCAGGAGAAGCTTGAATACGGGAATTTGGTAGAAGCTGCCGGGAAGCACAGAACTGCCTACTGCTGCTGTCACACCTATCAGAAACAGCAGAAACAAACCGGTTTTCATGGAAGAAACCAAGCTGTAAAACCTATTGAAGCCTTGCATATATCTGACCTCACAAGATAAAAGATTTCCGGCTATAAATGAAATCCAGGAAAACCACAAAAACATGGATGGGTTTATTTTACTTGAAAAATAACCTTTTGGATATTGGGTATATTATACAATACTCCCTTTTCCTAAAAAGATAAAGGGAGTGAAAACCCCCTTCATCAAAGCTATATTTGTATGTCTAGCATGTTTACCAGGCATTGGTCCAGGCTTCTTCATCCAGATCGTCTATCCAGTTGAAAATATGACATTCGGAACAAAAAACATAGGAAGGCTCATGCATTTGATGACATACATTACATTCCTGCTCCCCGTGATGGGAATCATGCGGGTTTGATTCCTCAAAATCGGTGGCGGCTTGTATCTCATCCCAGCTAATCCCTTCTCCTTCGGGAGAATGGCATTCCAGGCAGAATTCTCGACTGGTATCTGGCCCTCCTTCCAGAGGCAGGGTGTAATTTCCGGTGATAAAGTTAATGCCTTCCATAGCCTTTTCCGGGATGCTGTTGTGATGGCATTCCTGACAGGTTACATCTTCGGCTGCATGTTTGTGATCTAGTAAAGCGCTTTCACTCCAAGATTCGTAATAGGGCTTAATGATATGACAGTTGGCACAGAAGGAAGGATTTTCACTAGCTTTCAGCAATCCTACGCCGGTACCAGCACCTATTATAATTACAGTGACCAGAACTATCAGAATAACTTTCCTATTTAAAAATCTCTCCCGAAAACTCTTGCGTTCCATGAGAAACCTCCCCATTATATGTTTAGTGCTGTGTTGGTTAGGAAGACCTGCACCGTACTCTTAGAACTTATGCATTTATTCTACAATATTCAGCTTCTCCTGCCATTGGATTCCCCTACAGTGTTTTCAAGCCAATCCTCGTGATAGGCTCCAAAGAAAAACACTCCTTTCCAGAAGTGTTCATTTGGATTTTTCTACAGTGTAATCCTCCAAAGGTTCGTAGTACCTAACGATGTATGTTAAATCCCAGAATGATAGACTGACATTATAGAATGTACTAGTATCAGGCGATTTAGCTATTTTTACGGCCTCAAATTCAAATGGGCACGGTAAGGTAATGAACTTGGAAAGGGGTAGATGTTATGAGTTTTGAGGACAACCAGGAAAAAGGCTTTACCAGAAGAACCTTTATAAAAGGGGCAGCACTGGGTACGGTAGGAATTGCCTCAGCTGGTTTGCTGGCAGGATGCGGTGGATCTGAAGAAACTCCCCCTGCTGAAACAACACCCAGCGGGGCAGAGAATATCCCCAGTTTCTTAAAGCCTCCCGCACCCATACCAGATTCAGAGATTACCGAAACTGTTACCGCAGATGTCATAGTGGTTGGAGGTGGAATGTCAGGGCTGTGTGCTGCTATGTCTGCAGCTGAGGAAGGAGCCAAGGTTATCCTGCTGGAGAAAACCGAGCAAGTTAACTTCCGTGGTAACGACTATGGCGCTATTGGTTCCAAGATGCAAAAGCAGATTGGTAATGAAATCAATAAGATGGAAGCGGTTCAGGAAATCATGCGCTACAACGCCTATAAAGGCAATCAGAGAGTTGTGTCCTTGTGGGCAGAATACAGCGGTATGGTAGCAGATTGGATTATGGCCAAAGCGGAAGGCTATGGCTGCAAGCCCAAACCGGTACCCATAGATGAGACAATGACTCCGGGAACTACGGTGCGAGGATTTCCTACCTTAAGTTTCAGAATGGATCCTAGTGATGTGGCTTTAAATGATGCACCCAAAGGAACTGATCCCTGGACAGCATCTATGCGTTATACCTTAAAACAAGGCTGTATAGATGCCGGTGTGGATATTCGCTTCAAAAGTCCTGCCGTTCAGTTAGTGCGGGAAGACAACAATAAAGGGCGAGTTACTGCAGTTATAGCTGGTGAAAAAGGCGCCTACAAGAAATATGTGGGAACCAAAGGCATTGTATTATGTACTGGTGACTACAATGCCGACAAGGAAATGCGTGAATACTATATACCTTCCACCAAATATATTCATGCCAATATGTTTGAAATGGTTAATGGCCCTATTAATACTGGTGATGGGCACAAAATGGCTATGTGGATCGGTGCCGCTATAGATGAATTCCCCCATGCTCCCATGTATTTCGACTTTGCTGTCCCCGGTGCACCTATCCTGGCTGATGCTCTGATGCGCCAGCCCTGGTTAAGTGTTAATGAACGCGGTTTGCGCTACTGCAATGAAGAACTGCCTTATGCCTACCTGTGTAATGCTGAGCGCCAGCAACCCGGTAATATGCGCTGGACGGTCTGGGATTCCAAGTGGCCGGAGGAAGCACCTTCATTTAAGGTGGTAGCCTGTAAGGATATGAGAACCAACTTCCATAATCCCGAGAATGTAAAACAGTATATAGAAAAAGGCTATATCAGAAGTGCTGAAACTCTGGAAGAACTGGCCGAAAAGATGCAAGTGCCCAA
This sequence comes from Bacillota bacterium, assembly GCA_029550685.1. Classification (GTDB taxonomy): domain Bacteria; phylum Bacillota; class Syntrophomonadia; order Syntrophomonadales; family Syntrophomonadaceae; genus DTU018. The sequence continues at coordinate 19,958 of JAKPGY010000132.1, read as the reverse complement.
GGATAATTTCCTGGCTACGGTAGCACGCTACAACGAGCTGGCTAAAAAGGGAGTAGATGAAGATTTCGGTAAACGGGCAGCCTGCTTGACCACCATTGAGAAGCCCACCTTCTATGCAGCTCCTCTGGGAATTGCGCTATTGGTTACCCTAGGCGGACTGAAAATAAACGAGAATCTGCAGGTTTTAGATCAAGAGCTTAATGTGATTCCTGGACTGTACGCTGCAGGTAACACTTCCGGAAGCTATTATGCCAATGACTACTGCGTAAACCTGCCCGGCAACAGCCACGGACGTGCCTTCACTTTTGGGTATCTGGCTGGTAAGAGTGTAGTAAAACTGGGATAATTAACCTCAGCAGACAAATGCTCTCCCCCCCAACTAAAGCGAGCCTGGGTTGCCAGGCTCGCTTGATATTTTAGGTAAGATTTAGCTATTTTAACTCTTAAGCAGCTGGTATTCTTTAATCTTGCGATATAGTGTAGAGCGACTCATACCCAGGAGGGCAGCTGCTTCAGAGATATTTTGGTTGGTCTGCTCAAGGGTTTGCGCTATCATAATGCGCTCAATCTCCTTCATAGAAAGATTGGCGTCAGCTCGTGCCGATGGCGACGTTTTTTGACTCGCAGGTAAGCTGAGATCAACCCCGGCAGTAACCTCTTCGGGCAGGTCTTCTGGACGAATTACTCCATCTTCACATATATTCACAGCATAAAGCATGGAATTCTCCAACTGTCTTACATTCCCTGGCCAATGGTAGCTCAATAAATGCAAAACGGCTGGATCGCTGAGGACTGGTTTCGGAATATACTGCTGCTGGGCTATTCTATCTATAAAGTACTGGGCTAATTCTATGATGTCGGCACCACGTTCCCGCAAAGGGGGTATATCAATTTTTAATACCTTTAGACGGTAATACAAATCTTCACGAAATTGACCTTTTTTCACTAGTTCGTTCAAATCTTTGTTAGTGGCAGTTATCAGGCGGAAGTTAACTGGAATATAGCTACTACCGCCCAAGCGCATCACCTTTTTTTCCTCCAGTACCCGGAGCAGAACCGGTTGAATTTCTAAGGGCATATCCCCGATTTCATCCAAAAACAGGGTACCACCATTAGCCAGTTCCAGTTTTCCCTCTCGTCCTTGACGATCAGCCCCGGTAAAAGTGCCGCCTTCATAGCCAAATAATTCACTTTCAATTAATGTGCTGGGTATAGCCGCACAGTTCACGGCTATGAAAGGGCCATCCGGACGGCTATGGTTATGAATAGCCTGGGCAAACATCTCTTTACCAGTGCCGCTTTCTCCTTGAATCAAAATATTGGCATCCAAGTTAGAAAACTTGCGAGCCATTTCGATGGCTTTTGATAACTGCGGAGAGCTTCCTTTGATGGTGTGGAAGCTGAACCTGGCTTCCACTCCAAACTGACGAACTGGCGCGGTTTTTTTACGGGTAATTTTCTTTAATTTAATTACACAGCCAAAATTATTGCCCGACCGGTCATTAAGGGGTTGGGCTGAGCTTATCAGCATACGCTGATTGATACTATCAATTCTGATTTCTGCATCGTGAATCGGTTGTCCTGTAGCTAGTAACGATTTGATCAGTGGTTGTTCACCCAACAGAAGTTCGATGGGGGCACCGATTAAATTGGGAGCACCGGGGAGGAACATTCTCTGGGCAATTTGATTAGCCTTGGTAATAATTCCGTTTTTGTTGAGCGTTAGGAGCCCTTCATCAGTGGCTTGCAGGGATTGGTTGAGCAGTTCATTATGCAAAGCCAGTTGAAATTGATTCTGAACCGCCCAGGCCATAGAAACTACCAGTCCCAAGGATTGCGCACTTTGTTTACTAAAGCTGGAAGTGACTACGCATAACGAGCCCGCCAGGTTGTAATTGAAATCAAAAATGGGGGCTGATGAGCAAGATATCTGTTCATATTTTTCGAAATAATGTTCTGGTCCGCATATTTGCATGGGAGTGCCTTCAATCAGGCTTATGCAATGCGCGCAGGTGCCTACCGTCGACTCATTCCAAATCGACCCATGCACCAGATTGAAACGCTCGTTCTGCCTGCGCAGTGCCTCATTGCCTTCAATCACCCGCAGCATAGCACCTTCTTCATCAGACAGTAAGATGATGGCATCAGAGAGCATAGCTTCCAATTGACATATATAGGGATCGGCAGCTTTTAGAAGCAATTCTTTTTGGCGCACTCGTTCTTGAAACGCTAACTTGTCCATTATGGGACCATAATTATACAGATTATGGTCCAGTCCATACTGGTAACATCTCAGCCATGATTCGAGTACCTTTGATCTGACCAAGTCACTCTCTTGGGTTTCAAGACGTTGGCTAACCAGGGCAGCCTTTTGCTGACGAATTTTTTCCATGAGGATAAGATCATTTTTATTAAGGGGCTGCATATCCAGGCGATGTTTAGTCATGGGACTAAGTAACTGTTCGACAGGCTTCATCATAAATATCCCTCCTGCTCTAAGCAGACGATGCACCTGCTTACTAGATAAAACAACCCATAATCTCATTTTAACACATATTTTGAAATGGCAGGTTCAAGCTTAATGGCTTATTTTGATACAGGATTTTTTTCTGATAAGCTCTGATAGGCTAAATATCAGTCACCCGTATGCTTGGCTGCTGCTGGTATGCTTTTTGCTATACACATATAGTACCACTGCTTTAAGAGAGGTGAGGGCATAATGTCTATGATAGCACCTAATCAGGTCTATCATTTAGTAGACGGAGTGCTGGATGAAGGATTAGCTTTTGTAGCCAAGTATGTAGAGGAGCGTATCAAACATCCCATACTAATTACCGATCACGACGGTCGCCTGCATTATCCGGAAGTTACCGATCATTCTGCTAATCTCGACGATATGTTTGTTTCTCTTCCTTCCCATCTTCGAGGAAGAGACTTTTACTACCAGCCAGACCTGAGCTACCTGTATTATCGAATAAGATATAACGACTCCAGTGCTTATGTTATTGCTTGCCACATACCTGTAGAACAGATATCTCAAGCTTTGTCAGTAATGATTGATACCAAGCTGGCCATCAAATGTTATTTTTCCAAGCTGCATAAGGACAGCGACCGCTTTGAGCGGGAATTAGCCGATTACCTTTTTACCAACAATAATGCCAGTATCCGGGACATTGTTAAACTAAGCGAGAATCGATTGGAAATGGACCGTTCTTATTTCGTAACTTTAGTAGAAGCAGAATCCTGGTCCGATCAGACTGATTTGCAGATGATCCGTTCTTATTTTCATGAGTACCTCAATCAGCATAAATTTACAGCAGTACCGATTTCCTGGAACAATTCCATAGCTATGATAGTACCCGTCTGTATAAACCGGGAACAGCTTGATGAAGCTCTGAATTGGCCTGCCATGATAAAGTATAAAGGGCTGTTGGAAGAACGGTTTGGACTAAGTCTATCTCAGGGTATCGGCCGGGTTTATCCCTTGGCTGATTTGCGCAAAAGTTTTTATGAAGCCCGGGTAGCTTTAACTCTGCCCAAACTGCTGGGCAGGAAGCACTTTGTACAGAAATTTTCTCAACTAGGCCTTTACTACCCCATATTTTCCCAAGACCTGCAGGACATTAAAGCCTTTTGCCTGCAAACCCTGGGAAAGATCATCGAATATGATGAAAAAAGCGACGGGGAACTGCTATTAACCTTACGTAAACTTTTGGATTCCAGCGTTAATATGAAAAGCACTGCTGATAGTTTGTTTATTCATGTGAATACCCTCTACTACCGCGTTAACAAAATAGAGGAACTGCTGGAGATTGATTTTAACAACATGGACAGCCGGGTGAATTTATTCATTGCTGTAAAAGTATGGGATACTCTGACCATCAATGGTCTGGTTTAGTGATGAACCTGCCGGCAGGTTGTTTGCTGGTAAAGAATACCGGCTTGCTATCCCGGTTACTGATTATGCGGCAAGCTTTGCCGAACACCTGCAGGATTTAGCTGGTGCCAAACCGGTCTTTTCATGCAATTGTATTCTTAATTACCTTTATGGTGAGCTGGACGGGAAAGCCACCCCACCCTTTGCCGGACCAGTTACTTTTGGTGAAGTGGCTTACCAGTTGTTAAATCAGACCCTAGCTTATGTGGAGATTATTGATAAGTAGCTGGCATAGCTCGACACAAATATTAAACTCCAATAAAGCCTGTTAACCGTTGAGAGCGTTAATAGGCTTTTTTTGCTCTAGCAGAAGAAAACCAGAAAAGTATAGTCTTGACGAATAAATATGTTTTTACTAAAGTAAGTTAGAAATCTAATAATTAAATTTCTAACTATACTATTGGAGTGCAAATTATGAATAAAGAACAAGCTCTTGAGATGCACGTTCTGTTGTTTACTTTTATGGGCCGCTTTCATGAAAAATTCTTTATGAATTACCGGCAGTTGTTGGACTCTGCCTTGCCCTTAAAAAAAAATCAGACTAAAATCATTAGTATGCTTTATCACCGTAATTGCCTGACGCCGACAGAGCTTGCCCGGATGCTGGATATTGAAAAAGGCGGATTAACCACTATCATTGATCAACTGGAACAGATGGACCTGGTTGTTCGCTCTCCTGATGCCCGTGACCGTCGCAAGCAGCTACTTAGTTTGAGCCAGCAGGGGCGGAGAGTAATGGAGCAAGTGCTGGAGCGTTACACCGAAAGTATTAGGGAGCAATTTAACCTGGTCGATCAGCAAGAACTAGATAAGTTTATGAACAGTTTGCGATATGTAGTTGAATTTATGGAAAGTAACTAGCAAGGAGATTCTCAATGGATAGAACTCAAGCAATGAGATATCAAAAAATCAATAGTCTGCTATGGAGTTTTTCCCTGCCGGCTATTATAGGCATGGTGGTAAATTCACTCTACAATATTGTAGATAGGATATTCTTAGGCCGGGGAATAGGCTCTCTGGCTATTGCAGCAACTACCGTTGCTTTTCCCATGATGATCATACTCATGGCAGTCTCGGTTTTGATTGGGGTTGGGGCTACTGCCTTGATCTCCATTCGCCTGGGAGAACAGGAACATGAGGAAGCAGAGAAGGTAATTGGCACTGCTACCACTATGATCATTTTGTTGCCGGTCATATTTGCGATTATTTTTTTCCTTAATACGGAACCGATTTTGATTGCCTTCGGTGCCAGCCAGGATGTGCTGCCATATGCCCGGGATTTTATGCAGGTCATAATGTTGGGGGCAGCCTTCGGCACCATCAGCATGGGTATGAATAATTTTATTCGTGCCGAAGGTAATCCACAGATGGCCATGTATACGCAGCTGCTGGGCGGCGCGGTAAATGTAATCTTAAACTATATTTTCATCTTCAAATTTGGCTGGGGAATGAAGGGGTCGGCATTTGCTACGGTTCTGGGTCAGTTAACCGGAGCTATTTGGGTGCTTAGCTACTTTTTCGGCGGGCGCAGTATTGTTAAGATTCGCTGGAAATACCTACGTCCCCAGTGGCCAATTTTAACCAGCATTATGGCCATAGGGTTTGCGCCTTTTGCCATGCAGGTGGCCAACAGTGTGCAGCAGCTGATTTTAAACAAGACCATTATGTACTACAGTGGTGACATCGCTCTTTCCGCTGTGGGGATCATGATGAGCATAGCAACCATTATGTTCATGCCCATATTAGGTCTTGCTCAAGGGGCTCAGCCGATCATCGGTTTTAATTACGGCGCCCGCCAGTACGGCCGGGTAAAGGAAACGCTGAAAACTGCTGTTGTGGCGGGAACAGCCATTGCTGTATTTGGCTGGCTGGTAGTACAGATTTGGCCATCTCAGATAATTGGGTTATTTACCCGTGATGACACGCAGCTGATTGCTTTCACAACCCATGCTATGCATATTTATTTTCTCATGTTTCCGGTAGTAGGTTTTCAGATTTTAGGTTCCCAATATTTTCAGGCCGTGGGCAAACCGGTACAATCAACTATTCTCAGCCTTTCCCGGCAGGTGTTGATATTTATTCCTTTATTGCTGATTCTGCCTCGCTTCTGGGGTATTGAAGGAGTGTGGAGAACCCCGCCTATATCAGATCTTCTGGCAGTGCTGCTCACAGGAACATTTATCTTTTTCGAAATGAAAAAGATAAGCCGGCTGGAGAAGAGAAACCCTGCCTGGGAAGACGAGGGAGATTTGGCCGGTGCTTGTACTGATACTCCCTAATGCTTCATCATTCATCTAAAAACCGGGGCGGTTTTCTAGGGCGCGTTTTCAGTAAGTTAAAATGCCACAGGGAGAATATCCCCTGTGGCATTACGATATGGTCAATTAACCCAATAATAAGCGGTCGCTGTCCAGTTCCTGGCCGCTGCGGCGGCCGAATAGCTCAATCAGCTTGTCCACTGTCATTTCCCGGCGTTCCTCTCCGGATATATCCAGAATAATACGGCCGTCGTGCATCATAATCGTACGAGTCCCGTATTCCAGAGCAGCTTTCATATTATGGGTAACCATCAGGGTACACAGCTGGTACTGCTCAACCAGCTCCCTGGTTAAATGCAGCACCTGCCTGGCTGCCGATGGGTCCAAAGCGGCCGTGTGTTCATCCAGCAAAAGCAGCTTGGGTTTCACGATGGTAGCCATCAGCAAGGTAAGAGCCTGCCGCTGACCTCCAGAGAGCAAACCTACCTTTTGCTTCATACGATTTTCCAGCCCCAGTCCCAGCCGGGCCAGGTGGTCCCGGAATAAGGCAGCGTCAGCTCTACGTATTCCCCACTGCAGGCCGTGAGGCTTACCTTTGGCATAAGCCATGGCCAGGTTTTCTTCAATGGTCATATCAAAAGCAGTTCCTTTAAGGGGATCTTGAAATACCCGGCCAATGTACTGGGATCTTTTATACTCTGGCCAATGGGTTATATCCATGGAATCTAGCAGAATACTGCCTTTATCCGCTTCATATACTCCGGCAATACAGTTGAGCAGGGTAGACTTGCCGGCTCCATTTCCGCCGATAACGGTTACAAATTCCCCTGCTTTCAGGGTCAGGTCCACCTCATCCACAGCCAGTTTCTCATTAATACTGCCCATAGCGAAGGTTTTGCTTAAACCACGAATCTCAAGCATACTTAAACCTCCTTATGGACCGATTGACGAGAACGTTTATGCCGGGACATGAGACTTTCTTTAATAACCGGGCTGGCCAGAGCCAGGGTTACTATAAATGCCGAGACCAGCTTAAGGTCAGTGGGCGGCATACCCAGGTGCAGGGCAACCGCGATTACCAACCGGTACAACATGGCTCCTAATACCACCGCAATCAGGCGGCGCAGCAGGGAGCTGGTCCCGAAAATTACTTCTCCGATTATTACCGAAGCCAGGCCGATTATAACCATACCTACGCCCATACTGATATCAGCAAAGGATTGATACTGAGCGATCATAGCCCCCGACAGCGCAACCAGGGCGTTGGCCAGGCCCAGGCCGAATAGTATGGTGGTATCGGTATTTACCCCTACCGATCGCACCATTTGATCATTATCACCTGTTGCTCTTAGGACCAATCCAAAACGAGTCTGCAGGAATAAAAATAGTAAGATAATCACTACCAGCAGGATCATTAAGGGAAGCAGCCAGGTGCTCTGGGCTTCCAGGGAGGTCCCCTGCAGCGAATTAAAAACGGTAGGCTGGTTAATCAGCGGAATATTGGCGCGACCGGCCATGACCCGCAAATTTATCGAATAAAGACCCAGCATAACCAATATACCAGCCAGCAGTGGCTGGATTTTCAGCTTGGTGTACAGCAAGGCAGTTACATTGCCTGCTAACCATCCCGCGGCTATGGCTGCCGGTATGGCCAGGAAAGGATGCCCCATAGTGCACAGCATAGCTGAGACAGCAGCCCCCAAGGTAAAGCTGCTGTCTACAGTTAGATCAGGCATATTGAGGGTACGAAAAGAGATGAATACTCCCAGAGCCATAAGGGCATAAATGATGCCCAGCTCTACCGAACCCTGCAAAGCTAGTAGACTCATTGGTGCAGTGCCCCTTTAGTGGAAAAATTGCTATGACAATGAACGTTATGGCTTTTCTCTATTCGAATATTTGAGCAGCCTCATTAAGTATATCTTCAGGTATGGTAATACCAATTGCTTCAGCGGTGGTTTTGTTAAGGTAGATTTCCATGTCCCTCATGGTCTTAACCGGGATATCCCCGGGTTTTTGGCCTTCGAGAATCTGGACGGCTATGTTAGCAGTCTCCTGGCCAAGTTCAACGTAGTTTATGCCGCAGGTGGCCAGACCGCCATCCTTAACCATAGAATCAGCACCTACGTATACTGGTATTTTGGCCTGGTTGGCTACCTGAGATACTACTGGCATAGCCGAAGCTACGGTATTGTCGATGGGCGAAAAAATAGCATCGGCCTTGTCTGCTAATGATGCAGTAGCCTGCTGGACTTCCGAAGAGTTAGTTACGGTTGCTTCAATCACCGTTAAGCCGTTTTTGGCGGCAAATTCTTTTAGATCATTAATAACTGATATGGAATTGGTTTCACCGGAGTTGTACAATGCTCCTATGGTTTTGATATCCGGGGTAATGCGCAGGGCCAATTCCATAATTTGTTCCGCTGAGATTGCATCTGAGGTGCCGGTTACATTACCCCCGGGTTTCTCCAAGCTGTCCACCAGTCCAGAACCTACTGGATCGGTACAAGCAGAAAACACTATAGGTATTTCCTTGGTCTCGCCCACAGCGGCCTGGGCGGAAGGGGTAGCAATTGCCACAATCATGTCATAGCCGTTGTTGGAAAACTTCTGGCAGATGGTTTTTAGATTAGTTTGATCGTTTTGGGCATTTTGATAATCAATGAAAACATTTTCACCATCCCGGTAGCCCTTTTCGGCTAGCTGAGAAACGAAGGATTCACGAATGGTATTAAGGGATGGATGCTCTACGATCTGGACAATACCAATTTTGATTTGATCCTCAGCAGGGGACTTACTGGCATTGTTCTCCGTCGATGAACACCCAACTGCTGATACCAACAACAGAGCCAAAAGCAACAAGGATACCGTAATAGACACAAACCTTCTCATTCCAATTCCTCCTTAATCTAAAACTGGTGTGCTCACCTCTGCTCCGCTCATCTCAACTCCACTCCACTCATCTTAGATGGAGGTATTGGAAGAGCCGCGAAATAAAAAACACCTATCCTCACAGTTAAGGACAGATGTAAAATCTGCGGTGCCACCTTATTTGGTACCAAAGTACCCGCTCACAGAGTGCTGACACACCCATAGCCCTTAACGCAGGCCAAACGTTGTAAGCTACTGAGGTCCAGGGACCGGTTCACTCCACCCTCCGAGGTCCATTTATCCACTCCATCTCCCGCCGGGATCCCAGCCTGCCCCGACTCTCTGTAGGGCTGGTGGTGGTTTTACTTCCTCATCATCAGTGTATCCTCATAATAACCAGTGTGAAATCTAATTGTCAATCCTCTTTAATTTAATGACCAAGTGTGCCGCCTATCAATATCCAACTAGTAATTAAAGTTAACATAGGCTTCGCCAACTTCCTGCGCATAAGCCTCCAGCTGTTGGCGCTCCATTGGTGGAAGCTGCTTTATGGGGATAGTTTCATGACAGCGGGGGCAAACCACTCGGAAGTTCTCCCATTGCTGGTTATGGTCGGACAGCTGCAGCAGTACATAAATAAGGGTGGGAGTAGTCTTGCCGTCTACCGAAAACTTGGAGGCGGTTTCCAGGGTCCAGTTATACTCATTAACATGGTTGCCGCAACGAGGGCAGTATATCAGCAACTGAGCAGTTTCACTTAGGCGCATACTGGTATCACTTCTTTTCCAAATTAGATGCCGACATATTGATTATAATATAATAAAAAGGTAATTTGGTAAAAGCAACAATATAAATCGGATTAGGGGAGAGGTTATCATGGGTCTAAGGCAACAGGCGGCCGAATTAATAATACGCTGTCCAGAATGTAAAAAACAATCCAATGAATATAACTGGACCCTCAAAACCGCAGCTCACTTTTCGATAGGGGAGGAAACTTGTCCCTCTGTCCTGCAGGTGATACTGGCTACTCTGGAAGGTCAGGGCGACATGTTCGAGGGTTACCGTATGATTTGTCCCCGTTGCAATTACGGAATAGATTTTTCCCGGATCGATCTGCCTGACTATGATGCGGTTATGAACTATGCTCAACTGGTGGGAGAAGATTACTGCCAGGGATGGTACTGATTGATAGTGCCAGCAACAGATTTATTCCATATTGTTCTTACAGAAGTTTAGATGAAATAAGTAAATTTAAAACGCTCTAGGTGTGAAGGTTTGCTTTTTTGGGCAAAATCAGTTAAAATAGGATTTGCCCAATTCATGCTTGTGATGGAATGTGTGCCCCTTCTCGATTAGCCCAGTCTTGGGAAGTAAGGGAAAATAAGGCGCTTCCCCTGGCATGGGATAATATTTGAGGAGGGTTTTTAATGTATTCTGACAAAACCTTAACCTGTAAAGAATGTGGACGTGAGTTCGACTTTACCGCTGCTGAACAAGAATTTTACGCTGAGAAAGGATTTACTAACGAGCCTGGCCGCTGCCCGGAATGCCGCGCAGCCCGCAAAGCCCGTATCCGCGATGCCGGTGGACATAACCGGGCGGAACGCCAGATGTATCCGGCAGTATGTGCAGCTTGCGGGCAGGATACCATGGTACCTTTCCAGCCCAATGGTGATCGGCCTGTTTATTGCCGGGATTGCTATAAACCTCAATCCCGCCGCAATAGCTGGTAAGTCAGAAAAAACGACTCCCCGGATAATCTCCGGGGAGTTTTTTTTGAATATACAGGTAAATCATTTGGAAGTTGGCAATATCATATAGTTGGTCACAGCGGTAGCGATCAATTTATTTTCATTATTGAAAGCTTCCCCGATCAGGTGGATGGTGGTTTTCCCTCTGGACTGAACTCGGGCTACAGTTTTTAAGGTATCTCCCAAAAAGATGGGGCGATGAAAGGTAGTACTGATATCAATAGTAGCAATGGGGACCTTGTCGGTTACCAGATAGCACAAATGGCCAAAGGTATTGTCCAATGCTGCACATATTAACCCGCCCTGCATAGATCCGGCTAGATTCAAAAACTCTTCTTTGACTGGATATATCACCGTAAGACTTTTCTCAGGAACGTATTCCACCGTCTTCTGATGCAGCAAAAAGGAACATCCTGGTCTTTTATCTACCTTATCAAAGGTTCTCTTTAGAATTTCTTCGCGGTCGGTAATTGCTTCCTGCATTTCCAGCCCCCCAGGTTTTTATTCTATTTTACTCTTTTTTCCGGAATGATCACATAGCAATCATCACCTAGCAGGGCACGATACACGATAAATGAAAAGATTTCAACAGGTTTGTATTTCAGAAATACCCCTTTTCTAATATGTAAATCAGTTAGAATTATAATAATAGTTTGATTAATTATAAGGAGGGTTTCCCATGGATTGTTTGGAAGCCATACGAGTTCGGCGCAGTATTCGCAGCTTTACTAAGGAACCAGTGCCCCGGGAAGATATACTGAAAATAATCGAGGCAGGACACCTGGCTCCATCGGCGGGCAATCTTCAGCCCTGTTATTTTATCGCCATAACTGAACCTGAGCTTATCAAAGACATGCAGGAGGCAGCTTTTGGACAAGTGCATGTAGGTCAGGCGCCCTGTATTATAGCGGTATGTGTTGATCCGGAACGCTCAGCTGTCAACTATGGTGATATAGGGCGCAACCTTCTGTGTTTTCTGGATGCGGCTAATGCTACCCAGAATATGCTGCTGGCGGCTACTGCTCTGGGTTATGGATCCTGCTGGGTAGGCGGGTTCAGTGAAAGGAGAGTAAAAAGGCTCCTGAATGTACCGGAAGGTTTTCGGGTGGCATCCCTTATACCCATCGGCAAAGCCGCGGTAAAGCCGGAAATGCCCCCGCGCCGGCCTTTGGAAGACATAGTGCTCTGGCAGAAATGGTCAGACTAAAACAGAAAACCCCTGCTGGAGTGGCAGGGGTAGTCAGGGGGGGAGGTTTATGTGAAATTCAGCTGTTATGCAAAATAACGTTTTAAGAGACCGGCAAAGGCTGCACCATGACGGGCTTCATCCTTGCACATTTCATGGACTGTGTCATGGATGGCATCGTAACCCAGTTCTTTAGCCCGAGTAGCCAGATCTTTTTTGCCTTTGCAGGCACCATGTTCGGCATCTACTCTCATTTGCAGATTAGTGCGGGTATCTGCGGCCAGCACTTCTCCGAGAAGTTCGGCGAACTTGGCAGCGTGTTCAGCTTCTTCGAAGGCAATCCGTTTATAAGCCTCAGCTATTTCCGGAAAACCTTCCCGGTCGGCCTGGCGGCTCATAGCCAAGTACATGCCTACTTCGGTGCATTCGCCCATAAAGTTAGCTTTTAGACCTTCTACTACTTCTGGATCCAATCCCTTGGCTACACCTACCCGGTGTTCATCAGCCCAAGCCAAATTAGAAGCTCCAGATATTACCTGCTCAAATTTATCACTGGCAGCGCCGCACTGGGGGCACGCCTCGGGAGCTTTTTCTCCTTCATGAGTATAACCGCAAATTGAACAAACCCATTTCTTCATAAATAATTTCCTCCTTTTGTTATTTATTTATTGCCTGCTTCTGCAAGGCAGTTGGCACATAAACCCTTAAAGTAAAGATGACTTTCGTCCACTCGGAAATTATCCAGATTCTCGAACTCCAAAGCTGAATCTTTTAAGCGCAGATCATAGATGGTGCCACAGTGGCGGCAGCGAAAGTGACCATGCATGGAAGTGTCCGCATCATAGCGCATTTCATTCTCTGCAATGGTAATCAAACTAACCAGATCCCTTTCTACAAACAGATTTAAGGTATTGTAAACAGTGGTTCTGGACAGGGTAGGAATCTCATCTGAGAGTTCCCGATAAATCATATCCACATTAGGATGATTTCGGTTTTCAACTAAGTATTGATAAACTTTTATGCGGTGATGCGATGGTTTTACATCATGCATTTCCAAATGTCTTCTAATCTGTGTAATATCCATAGTAAATCCTCCTTAATGTAATCAATACAATTTTGTAATGATTACAATTAAATAATAAATACAAATTAATTGGTTGTCAACCTCAAAATAAAAAATTTATTGGAATGTGGCTGGTAATGGAGTCATTTTTCCAAATTCAATGCTAACTACCAGCTTTTTATCAATTATGCTATAATTTATATACCTTTAGAAAAGAGAGGGGTTCATTCAAGAAAAGGGGTGGGTGTAATGACGGAAGAACTGCGTAAACATAGGGGACAGATCAGCAAAGAAGTATTGCAAAAGCATGGATTGAAAGTAGCGTATGATGGAGACATGGTGGATGGACGGCCCCAGGGTTATGGAACAGCTTATTACAGGGATGGGCGCGTTTATGAAGGTGAGTGGCACAAAGGCCGGCCACACGGTGAAGGAAAACTATATTATGACAATATGAACGTGTGGTATGAAGGGCAGTGGGTTAAGGGAAAAAGAGAAGGCTATGGAAAATCGTATTACGAAGATGGCACTTTAGCCTACGAAGGGGAATGGAAAGACGGAAAACCAGTTAAATAAACCAGTTAAATATTGAATGCTATCATGAATTTTAACCCAGGTCACCTGTACCTGGGTTTCATTAGTAAATAGAGCGGAGGCAATCTGAGGAAACATGAAATATTAGACCCATTTGTGCGAGATCCCCTCTATGCAGGTTCATGACTGCTTGGTTTATATCTTTTGTTACCATGATTCATTGTGCCTGTCCAACTTTGACAGAATACAAAAATTACCTAAGGAAGGGAAGGGTGAAGATGTCCTACGAGTACACAGTGGAAAATGACATTATTATTTTTAAGCTTAAAAATGGCAGGACTAATCCGATTTCCACCGAGACCTTGCAAGGCCTGAATGAAGTTGTGGACCGGGTCAACCAGGAAGAACAGCTTAAAGGTATCATTATTACCGGTGAGGGTCGCTATCTTTCCAGCGGATTCGATCTTCAGACTTTTACTACTTTCGAAAGCCCTCAGGCTATTATTGAGTGGTTTGAATTTGAGGAAGAGGTTTTATATAAGCTATTCACCTGTTCTAAGCCGGTAGTGGCCGCTATCAACGGTCATGCTACCGCAGCCGGTCTGATTGTTTCTATGGCCTGTGATTACCGCATTTGTGTAAACCATCCTAAAATTAAACTGGGCATGACCGAAATAAAGATCGGGCTGTCCTTAACTCCCGCTGAGGCTGAAATCATGAGGTTCGGTTTGGATAGCGACACAAATTACCGGGATGTCATATTTGTAGGTGAGCTGTTTGATCCGGTTTGGGCGTTGGAGCATCGGGTTGTTGATGAATTAGTTGATAATGTAGATGAGCTGCTGGAGAAGGCTAAAGCCAAGGTATCTGCTCTGATTGATACCCCGGGGCGTCCCTTTATTCTGCTGAAGGATATGCAAAAAAGGCATGCCGCCCGGGCTATTCAGGAGGGAATCCAGGCATATGACTTCCAGCTCCTGGTGGACACCTTCACCAATGAATCAGTGATAGCCACTTTGAGAAGCGTTCTCCAGGCTATTAGTTAATCAATATTTTATGTAAGGAATGCTACAAAGAGGCCCGCTAGGGCCTCTTTCAGCTTTATCGGACCGTTATCTCTTGTTGGAGCGGCGCCAGATGTTTTGCTCTTGGGCCGCTTTTATTAAGTCATCTCGAAAATCAGGATGAGCCAAATTTATTAGACCTTCGGCACGCTGCCAGGTGGTTTTGCCTTTAAGATTAAATAATCCATACTCGGTCACGATATAATGGGCTACGGTGCGGGAATCGGTGACAATAGCTCCAGGGGTTAAGGTGGGTACGATTCTAGACTTTATATTACCATCAGCATCTGTATGGGTGGAAGGCAGACAGATAAAGGATTTGCCTCCCCGGGATTCATAGGCGGCCAGCACAAAGTCTAGTTGACCTCCAGTGCCGCTAATATGGCGGGTTCCTACTGATTCAGCGCACACTTGACCATAAATATCCACTTCTAAGGCGTTATTTATACTCATTAAATTATCATTGGCTGATGCTATACGTACATTGTTAGTATAATCAACCGGATAGCTGCAGCACATGGGGTTATTGTGGAGAAAATCATACAAACGCTGAGTACCTAAAGCAAAAGTATACACCAGCTTCCCAGGATCAGTGGTCTTATACCGTCCTGTTATCTTACCGGCTTCCACCATATCAACAAAAGAATCCACCAGCATTTCCGTATGACAGCCGATATCTTTAAGATCAGACTGGGCTATCAATTTTCCTACTGATAAAGGCATAGGCCCGATGCCCAACTGCAGACAGCAACCGTCCTTTAATTCATTGACAATAAATTCGGCTACTTTCCTATCAGCGGGAGTGACTTCCCCAGGAACTAATTCAGGCAGTTTTGGGTTATCGCCTTCAATAATATAATCAACTTCAGAGATATGAATTGCTTCATGGTAACCACCCAGGCAGCGAGGTTGGTGTTTATTGACTTCCACAATTACGGTGCGAGCCCGATCACATACCGCCTTACTGTGCGAATTTTGCGGTCCAAAGTTAAAGTAGCCGTGCTCATCCATGGGAGACACTTGGCGTACCGAGATATCAATAGGTTCCACATTCTCCCGGATGTAACGGGGCAGTTCTGAGTAACGAATGGGTGCATAATATACCGCCCGCTGCTGGTGGGCCGCTTTTCGATCCCATTTGGAAAAATGCCAGGAATTCCATATGAAAGATTCTCCTTCAGGGTCAACTTCCATTACCCGGGGTGTATACTGGGGCAGGATAGTGCTTATTTTTACATCTCTTAACTCGTGAACCCGGCGCGCTAATGCCTGGTCAAAGGCTACGGTTTGGCCGGACAGGTTGCCGTAATCTATCCAATCATGAGAATTGACCAAACTGGCAGCATACTCTACTGACACCAACTTTTGCTGGTACTCCCTGGAAAACTTTTGCAATAACAGTCCCTCCTAATACTAATCTTGCTTAACATTTTATTACATACATATCTTAAAAAGGAATACGATTAGTTCTCGACCAGATTTTCATTTCCTTGGCTGCCTTTAGCAATTCATCTCGGAAATCAGGATGGGCCAGGTTTATCAGGGCTTCCGCCCTCCCCCATATGGATAGAGCTTTCATATTAACGATTCCATATTCAGTGACCAAATAATGAACCTGGGTACGAGGAACCGTTACTACTGCGCCAGGAGTAAGCAAGGGGCGTATTCTCGAATGCATTCTCCCTTCAGAATCGGTGAAAGTAGAAGAAAAGGCCAGGAAACTCTTGCCGCCTTTGGAATGGAATGCCCCGGTGACAAAATCCAGCTGACCACCGGTTCCTGAGATCTGGCGCAGTCCATAACTCTCCGAACACACTTGGCACAGCAAGTCTATTTCTAAAATATTATTTATGGAAATAGCATTATCATTACGGGCTACAGCTTCCGGGCTATTGGTATCATATACGGCCACTGATGCACAGCGGGGATTATCATTAAGGAAATCATAAGTATCCTGGGTTCCCAGACTGAAAGAGTAAGTGCTCTTATTTATGTCTTTGGCCTTACGCCTATTGGTTACTTTGCCGGCTTCATACATTTTAACAAAAGCATCACAGAACATTTCGCTTTGTATACCCAGATCCTTGAGGTCAGATTCCGCAATCATATTGCCAATTAGGTTGGGAAGGGCTCCTATACCCAACTGCAGGCAGGCACCGTCTACAATTTCAGCGACTATTTGCTCCGCTATACGCCTTTCCGCCTCAGTAGGTTCAGCAGCTGGAGGAGTTGTGAAAACAGGCGGGTTGCTGCCTTCAATAATATAGTCGATTTCACTTATATGAACGTACTCGTCACTGCCGCCCAGACAACGAGGCATATTCTCATTAACCTCAACAATAGCCACCCGGCTGTTTAAGGCCATACCCCGGTTATGGGAATTGCCCAAGCCAAAGTTGAAACAACCTGACCGGTCCATGGGAGTGACTTGAGCACACCACACATCGGCCCAGTATTGTTTAAAGTCAGGGTTGTAGGCCAGCATAGTAGCCTCATGATAATTGAAGGGACTGTGACAAGCCAATCCCAGGTCCGCAGCTTTACGGTCCAGTGCAGTAAAATACCAGCTGAAATATTGGAATGATTTTTGCTCGGGGTCGCATTTAATGACTTCGGGTATGGGTAATACTGATCCAGTAGCCCGGATAGAAACGTTTTGTAATCCGTCTCCCGCCCGTTTCCCCAAGGCTTTATCAAATTCGATGGGCTTAGTGGCAAACATACCATACTCTACAATATCGTTGGACTTTACTAGTTGGGCTGCCTCCTCGGCACTGATCAATTTACGGCGATACTCCTCCATATAAGTCCTCATAGCAATACCTCCTTTTCTCTAAAGACAGGCCTTAACACACTATTTAGAATATTCAAACATATAACTCTCGCAAGATATGTACCAGCGGGACCAAGCGCGTCAGAACCCCAATAATAGCGGTTACTGCCTAATAATATATGTAGAGAAATTTGTACACTGTTAGTGATAAATTTATATAAGAAAATACTAGATATGCTTGCACTGTTGTTCTGATTTTCATACATTTGTATTAATTACTGGACAGTTTGGAAGGGGATTATTTTGCGTCGTTTAGTACCTGATCATCTGCGATCTGGATTGAAGATTGTTTTTGTGGGCTTTAACCCCAGCCTGCGCTCAGCTGAGGTAGGTCATCACTATGCTAATCCCAGCAACCGGTTTTGGACAATTCTGTTTAAGGCCGGATTAACGCCCCGAAAGTATCGTCCGGAGGAAGATCACCTATTATTAGAGATGGGATATGGTTTTACCAATATAGTAGAACGTCCTACCCGAACCGCAGCGGAAATAACCCGGGAAGAGTATCAAAGGGGCAGGCAGGAATTGAGGGCTAAAATCCAGTATTATCAACCTAAAACTGTCTGTTTTGTGGGTAAGGGAGTTTACCAGGAATACAGCGGTCAACACCAAATACCCTGGGGATTGCAAACTCATAGTATAATTGAAGGTACCCTGGATTTCGTTGCACCATCTTCCAGCGGGTTGGTACGCATGACCTTGGATGAGGTAGTAGACATTTATCGCGGGTTAGTAAGGTCATAAGTTAGCGCCTGTGCAAGATTAATTACCCTAAAACGTATTAATATTAAACCTGGTTTAAAAAATAATGGGGAGGTTAGATACATGAAATTAAGGAAAGTTATAGGTCTGTTATTGATCGCCGGTTTGATAGCCGGTATTATAGTAGGCTGTGCCGGGTCAGAATCAAAGGAGCAGGAAAACCAACAGACTACTCCTCCTCAGACCCAGGAAAAGGTGCGTCCCGACAGCATTGAGGATACAGCCATTTATACTGGTCGCATTGACAACAACTCGGTAGAAATGGAACTAAACGGCAGCCCTCAGGCCTTCCAATTAACCGACGAACTTATAGAATCCTGGGACAACCTGGAATTTGCGGAAGGAGATAAATTGAAGATTCAGTATCAAGAACGGGAGAACAACCGCCCCATACTACTGGATGCCCAAAAAATATAGTTAAAAACCATGAGGCCTTTCTCAATCGAGGAAGGCCTCCATATTTACTTAACAAATACTACATTTATGGCCTTAATTAAGGCGGTTACCTGGTCTCCCGGTTTGAATCCGGCCTCTTCCATAGACTCTCGCGTCATCACGGACACGATTTCGGTGTCTCCCATTCACATGCTGACCTGGGCCATAACACCATCAACTTTGATATCTCATACTTGACCTGACAACCGGTTACGTACCCCAGCTTCTATTTTGAATCCCTCCTTATGATAAGATACTGATCAGCAGTATTATTATGCCAATTGAGTTATTTATATACCTGTAATATTAAATATTGGATCAGCTGGCTTATTATGCTGCAAATAACTACTGGTGAGGAAGGAGAACAAAAGAGCTGGTAGAATACTAAAACTTAAAGGTAACGACCTTAGAAGGGGAAGGAGAGGGAACAAGTGCCTATTGGAACCGAATCATACTATCAGCGACCCGATATAGTTAAATCTCCTGAAGAAGCTTTAGCCTTATTAAAGGAGGGCAACCAGCGCTTTGCTGCTGGACAGACTCTGCGGCAGAACGTAAGTGAGGAAAAACGAAACTCGTTAGTAGCCAATGGGCAAAAACCTCTGGCGGTTATTGTATCCTGTTCCGACTCGCGCCTGCCGCCGGAACTAATTTTTGACCAAGGCCTGGGGGATCTGTTTGTAGTGCGTGTAGCTGGCAATGTATTAGGACCCCTGACTATGGGAAGTGTGGAATATGGGGTGGAACACCTGCATGCTCCTTTATTGGTCATAATGGGACACAACCATTGCGGTGCAGTTAAGGCCAGTGTGGATGGGGGAGATGCCCCGGGGAGCATCGGGGCCATAGTAGCAAGAATAAAGCCTTCCGTAGATATTGTGCGATCCAGTGGAGTTGAAGGGGATTCGATCTATGATCATGTTGAAGATATCAATATCAAGGCTATGGTGGCTGAGGTACAAGCCAGCCCTATTATACAGGAGTTATTACATCAAGGGAGCCTGAGTATAATAGGGGCTAAATACTGTCAAGAAACCGGAAAGGTTACCTTTTTTGAGTAGAGTGCAATTTTAACTGGGCTGATACTGTTCAGGTGTCAGCCTGAGAGTGTCAAAAAAGTTGCTAAAAAGAGATCGCCACGTCGCTACGCTCCTCGCAACATTAGCCGTGAGCGATAGCGAACATCGGTAGTGCCGGAACGGCCGATGACATACCAGAAGGCCATCTTATGTGTCATTGCGAGCCCCGGAGGGGCGTGGCAATC